>CAZXDE010000104.1:0-5344 GCA_964639515.1 uncultured Thermodesulfovibrio sp. | reverse complement strand
AGCCGGAATGACAGAAAACAGCAAGTGTTCGACTTTATACACAGACACTATTTAACGATTAACGGATTCAGTCACTTCTTTTAAATATTACGATATAGGGGAGGTTCCTGTATTTGTTATCGTAATCCAGGCCATAACCCACAACATATTCGTTTGGTATATCAAACCCTTTATAATCAATCGGCACATCTACAATGCGTCTGTCAATCTTATCAAGAAGGGCACAGATTTTCAGTGACCTCGGCAACCTTGCCAGAAACCTCTCCCTGAGGTAGTTCAGGGTTATCCCGGTGTCAACAATATCTTCAACTATCAGGACGTCCCTGCCCTCTATCTCCTCCCTCATATCGCAGTGTATCTTCACTTCACCGGTAGTGTCCGTCTTTGCATAGCTTGAGGCTATAATAAAGTCGATAGTCAGGGGTACCTGAATATGCCTGACAAGGTCGGAAAAAAACATGAATGCCCCCTTCAGCAGCCCCACCACGAGCAGTTCCCTGCCTTCATAATCGTTTGAGATTTGCCGGGCAAGTTCCTTCACCTTTGCCTGAATCTCTTCCGCTGTCAATAAAGGTTTGCCTATGACCATCTTGCCTCCTAATATCCTGAAGTGAAACTCCCGGATCAGGGATTCGGTATTTCTTGAATTTATAAATTTACAGGTTATATTATTAAATTAAGTGGATCAGGATTTCAAGACACTCAGGTATTTAAGATACGTATATATTAACATAACAAGTATATTAACATAACATAACATAACAGGACAAGGGAATAAATCCCTGACCAGGTTCCTGTTGTGGAAGCGTTGGCAGGATCTATTTTAACACCGATTTTATATTATTTTCATCTTTAAAGTGCAGCGTTGACCCTGAAGTGTGATTGTTCTTGAGGATCAGAAAAAGCAATTAAACTACGGAAATGCCGGAAGAAAATCTGCACGGATTTGACTTTTATAAGGGAAATTGATAAATTAATATGTACGTTTTTACATCATCCGGCCCTGGCTATTGTCAGTAGCAGATCAAAAGGGACGGTTAACGCATCTTGCAGATCCGGTGCAGGAGCGAATTTTGGAGAGTGGTTAATCCACTCTTTTATTTTTAGTTTACATGGTATCCAGGGAGATAATAAGGAAGAAGGTAATGAAACTGGCAAGGGAAGCCACAGAGATAGCAGTGGTTGAGCTCTTTGATGTGGAGCTCCTTGGACAGAGGGGAAAGATGATCGTAAGGGTTAGCATTGACAATGAACAGGGGATCGGCATAAAGGACTGTGAGCGTGTCAGCAGACAACTGGAGGCCTTGCTCGATGTGGAAGACCCGATTCAGGGCTCTTACACCCTGGAGGTGACCACCCCGGGGCTTGACAGGCCACTCAGGGATATAGAGGATTTTGAGCGGTTCAAGGGCAGGCAGGCAAGGGTGGTAACCACTGAGAGGATAGCTAATCAGACCTTCTTTATCGGAAGGATAAAGTCCGTAAAGGGGGACACTATAGTCCTCGAGCTTGAGAATAAAGAGGTTGAGATACCCTACAAAATTGTCTCAAAGGCAAGACTGGAGATAGAATTTTAATGAATAAAGAGTTTTGTTATATTATTGAACAGATATGCAGGGAGAAGGCGATTCCGAAGGATGCCGTGCTCAAGGCGCTTGAGTCAGCGCTCTTGAGTGCCGTCAAGAAAAGGTTTAGCGGTAAAAGGAATGTGGAGTTACGTATTGACCCGCAGACTTGCGAGATTCATCTCTCGGTACTCAAGGATGTTGTTGATGTGGTTAACAACCCCGAGGAAGAGATATCTCTTGAAGAGGCCCGGAAGATTGATCCCGAAAAGAATCCGGGTGATTATGTTGCCATCCCGCTGGAGCTGCATGATTTTGGCAGGATCGCTGCACAGACGGCAAAGCAGGTTATCGTTCAGAAGGTCAGGGAGGCGGAGCGGGAGATTGTTTACAACGAATTCAAGGATAAGGTTGGCAAGATTGTCAGTGGTGTTGTGACGCGTAAGGAGAGGGGAGTCTATTTTGTAAACCTCGGCAGAATTGAGGCCCAGCTTCCTTACAGGGAGACCCTGCCGGGGGAGAACCTGAAAAGGGGTGATGCTATCAGGGCCCTTGTGCTGGATGTGCGTGTTTCTGCGAAGGGACCGGAGATACTTCTTAGCCGTACTTCACCGGATTTTGTTGCCGAGCTTTTCAGGACGGAAGTTCCGGAGATAGATGACCGGATTGTAGTAATTGAAAATATAGTGCGGGAGCCGGGTGAAAGGACAAAGATTGCCGTTACTTCAAACGATCCCTCTATAGACCCTGTCGGGGCCTGTGTCGGAATGAAGGGCACCAGGGTTCAGGCCATTGTCAGGGAACTGAGGGGTGAGAGGATAGATATTATCCCCTGGAGTGATGATCCAAGGATGCTCATCTCAAGGGCGTTAAGCCCTGCTGCTGTTGACAGGCTAGGGATAAATGAAGAGGACCGCACTGCCATGGTTGTCGTCAATGACCAGCAACTCTCCATTGCGATAGGAAAACGGGGGCAGAATGTCAGGCTTGCCATGAAGCTGACGGGTTGGGAGATTGATATAATCAGTGAGTCCGAATATTCAAAGATTAAACAGGATGAGGCTGAATCCGCCTTTGGCGAGGTGATAGAGGAGAGCAGACTTGATGACGAGGACGATAAGTCAACGGATTAAATAATTGTATTATGCTCAGGTAAAAGTCGGGGCAGGACTGAGTAAGCGCGGGATTTTTTAGTCTCTGCCTTTGCCTGTTTAGACGTGCCTTCATATTAATGAATAAAGACTTCCATGATTATCCTGTCCAGTTTATTAAGGGCATTGGTCCCGGAAAAGCAAAGCTACTTGCAAGACTCGGAATAGAGACGGTAGCTGATGCCCTTTATCACATCCCCTACAGATACGAAGACAGAAGGTTGAACTGCAGGATTGCCGATCTCAGACATGAATTGCTTCAGTCAGTAACCGGCAAGGTCATCTCAACAGATATCATTAATACACCCAGAAAGAGGATGAAGATATTTGAGCTTGTCATAGCTGATGAGACAGGCCTTTTGAGGGCGAAGTGGTTTAACCAGCCATATATGAAGAAACTCTTCTCCCCCGGCAAGACAGTCATCCTCAGCGGTATTGTCAGGAGGGACCCATACTCGGGAGCCGGACTTGAGATGCAGAATCCTGATTACGAGATTCCCGGCAGTGAGCATGAGCGGGACAGCATACATACATTGAGGATTGTGCCCATATACAGGACAACCTCAGGTCTTGGGGCAAGGGCCCTCAGGACAATGATGTTCAGCATAGTTGATGTTGCTTCTTCCCACCTTGCAGAGTACATGCCTGAGGAGATTTTAAAAAAGTATGATCTGCTGCCTATCAGAGAGGCCTTTAATCATATCCATTTTCCCCCGCCGGAAGCTGACCTGGACGATTTAAACAGGGGAGTGAGTCCCTATCACAGGAGGCTTGCATTTGAGGAATTTTTTCTGTTGCAGACAGGTCTTGCAGTCATAAAGAAGGGCAGGGGGGGAGAGAAGGGAATATCTTTCAGATCAGAGGGCAAGCTGGTTGAAAGAGTGGAGGAGATGCTTCCCTTCAGGCTTACCAATGCCCAGCAAAGGGTTTTTGCGGAGATACAGGCGGATATGCGGAGTCCGGGACCGATGAACAGGCTCCTTCAGGGAGATGTTGGTTCCGGTAAGACCATTGTTGCATTAAAGGCGATGCTTGTGGCCGTTGAGTCAGGCTATCAGGCCGCACTCATGGCCCCCACAGAGATTCTGGCCGAGCAGCACTACCTGAACGTCCGCAGCCTCATGGAGAAGCTGGGGCTGCGGTGTGTGCTCCTTACCGGCAGCAGGAAAGAAAGACCCCTTCATGAGATTGAGTCCGGAGATGTTCATATAATCATAGGCACGCATGCCCTGATCCAGGAAAACGTGAGGTTCCACAAGCTTGGCATGGTGGTTATTGATGAGCAGCATCGGTTTGGGGTTATGCAGCGGGCCATGCTGAGGAAAAAAGGCTTGAACCCTGATGTGCTCGTCATGACGGCTACGCCCATACCAAGGACATTATCCCTGACACTTTACGGAGATCTTGACTGCTCTGTAATTGATGAACTTCCACCTCAGAGGAAACAGGTAATTACAAGGCTCTTCAGGGAGGGAGAGAAGGGAAAGCTGTATGGTTTGATCAGGTCTGAGATAAAGAAGGGCAGACAGGCATATATTGTCTACCCCCTGATAGATGAGTCTGAAAAGATGTTTTTAAGGTCGGCCATTCCGGGGAAAGAGGCCTTTGAGAAGGTATTCCCTGATTTCAGGACGGGCCTTATTCATGGACGGATGAAGCCGGATGAGCGTGAAGAGATAATGCAGTCCTTCAAAAACGGTGAGCTGGATATACTTGTAAGTACTACTGTTATTGAGGTTGGTGTGGATGTCCCCAATGCCTCTCTGATGCTGATTGTTCATGCAGAGAGGTTCGGACTCTCCCAGCTTCATCAACTGAGGGGCCGTGTGGGCAGGGGTGCTCATCAGTCTTACTGTTTTTTATTGGCTTATGGTAAGCTTTCAGAAGAGGCGCAGAAGAGGCTTGATGTAATGGTCGGACACACCGATGGATTCAGGATTGCTGAAGAGGATTTTATACTCAGGGGGCCGGGTGAGCTTTTCGGGACAAGACAGTCAGGCATGCCTGACCTGAAGGTGGCCAACATGATAAGGGATGCACGGCTCCTGGGGATGGCGAGGAAGGAATCCTTTAAAATAATAGAGCAGGACCCTGACTTATCAGGGTATCCTTTACTCAGGGATAGGGTTGAAAGGTTCTGGCGTGGTAAAATAGAAATATTCAGGACGAGTTGAAAAGACAATGGAGTAAGAGAAGGACACTGGAGTGATGGAGATGTGAAGCAATGGAGGAATGGAGTATTGATCTAATCCAAACTCTCCAGTTCTCCAACACTCCATCCCTCCATTGTTGGAAGAGGAGGCTGAAATGCACTGGTTGCGTATTAAAAAATGGTTTAATACTGGGGTAGAGCGACTCAGATGGCTTGCCTCACTATTCAGCGAGAGACTCCATATTGAACTTGCCATGATCAAGCTCCTTAATAACATGGAAGTCCTCAGGAAAAAACGTGGAGAAATTGTCCTGCGCCTGGGTGAGAGGGTGTTGCAATTAAAGGAATCTCCCAGTCATGATGTATTCACTGATCAGGAGATTCGTGCTATCTTTAAAGAAATAGAGGCTATAAACGAGGAGATCGAAACAGCAAGGAGCAGGATAAGTGAATTGAGCAAGCTGGAGGATTAATTA
>CAZXDE010000103.1:0-5552 GCA_964639515.1 uncultured Thermodesulfovibrio sp. | reverse complement strand
CGCAGGTCCTTTTCCCATTCCGGCCCCATCCAGGAGCAGCGTCCATCCACCCACACTCCAAAACGGAAGGGATCTCCTTTTGAATGGTTCTCCTGGCCGATTAAAGGGAAATACACATCACGGATATGATAATCCGAGTCAAAGTTGAAGAGAAGATTACCGTTGCTTACGGGAATGTCTTTGGGCATGGGTTTTTTATGTGGCTATAATGCCAGGTTGGAGGGGATTCGGAAAATAGTCGATTAACAGCTGCCTGTAACTGAATGATGTTTTATGGTCAATAACTATCTGTTGATACAACTCTGAATATTTATATGCCATACTTGCTATGGAGAAATTATCCTGCACATGTCTGCGGCATTCATGAGGATTGATGTTATCAATGCGGTCAACTGCCTTAATCATGGCACTCAGTGAATCCACAACAAATCCCGTCTTTCCATCCGCCATTATTTCCGGAACTGCCCCCCTGTTGAATGCTATAACCGGCGTGCCGCATGCCATGGACTCTATCAGGACAAGTCCGAACGGCTCCCCCCATTGTATGGGGAACAAGGTAGCCCGTGCATGCCGGTACCATTGTTTCTTGTACTCGCTGCCGACTTCTCCGATATAAATAATCTGCTCCTCGCAGTCCAGTAACGGCTTTATCACATCTCCAAAATAGTCACCATTAACTGGTTGTTTGCCGATATCAACGAACAGGTCTATCGAGTCTTTCAATTCCTCAAAAAACTCCCTGTCGGCGGCTTTGTCCTGGACACAGCCGGCAATGATAAGTTTAGAGCCCGTTTTCCTGGCAACCTCTATGGACTTATCCTGTCCCTTGTCCCGGGTTACCCTGCCGATAGTGAATAAATAGCTTTCCTTGTCTGGATTCTTTTTGACCGGGTATCTTTCCACTTCAATTCCATGGTATACAACATTGCCGGTCTTCAGCCCGTTATAGTCCTGTTTCTGATATCCGCTTATCGGGATACAATAGACCTGTGGAGATGACATGGGCTTACACCAGCGTCTGAAAGCTCCTTCCACCAGGTAGTTTTTTGCAGCTACGTGAAGGGTCATCACGATCGGCACATGCATGCTTGATACAGCGTCATAAATGTACTCAACGGTCTTCAGATCATGCGTGTGGACGACGTCAATATCGCCCCCTCTTATCCTGGCTAATGCCTTTGAAAGGTGCACATTCAGGGTTTTGCGTTTTTCCGGATTGTCTTCACTCCAATAGTTACCCATACTTTTCTCAATGGTCACATAATGCTCACCGGCAACTCCGGAATCACCTGAACAGGCAACAATCGACCGGTGACCTAAGGCATGGAGTCCCTTGTCGATATTATAAATAATCGTTTCTATGGGACCATAACCAAGGTCCGGACTTATAGGCTGGTTAAGAGTTGCTACGTGCAACACCGTCAGTCTTTTATCTCGTGCTTTTATTGCCATGGTAGCTTCATAATTAGAGTGGTAAGAGATTAATGGAAAGAATTTCCTGCTTGATTATTATAGTACAATAGTGTGGTAAATTACAATAGAGCTCCAGTAATATGCTCCAGTAATAAAAATCTTAAACATGGAAAGGTCCTACCCCCTTCTTATAAAAGCCCTCGGTTTTCCTGCCCCCCTCGGCGGACCGACAAAGCCTTCTTCTTCAAGCAGTTCCATTATCCTTGCCGCCCTGTTATAGCCTATCTTGAACCTCCGCTGAATCGACGATATTGAGACCTCGCCCATGGTCTCTGCATGATCTATCACCTGCTGATAGAGTTCATCTCCCTCAGCAGCTTCTTCCTCAGTCCTCTCAGCCACCTCAAGCTGGATTGCATCAAACATTGAAAAGTCCGGTTCTCCCTGAGCCTTTATGAAGGAGGTAACGGACCTTACCTCGTCTTCAGATACATATGCGCCGTGCAGCCGGGTAAGCCTTGCGCCTGTAGCCATAAAAAGCATATCACCCTTGCCGATGAGTTGTTCAGCCCCCTGGGCATCCAGGATTGTCCTTGAGTCTACCTTTGTGGTTACCTGAAAGGCTATCCTGGTTGGAAAGTTTGCCTTGATTATCCCGGTAATAACATCCACGGACGGCCTCTGTGTGGCAAGTATGAGATGGATGCCCGAGGCCCTTGCCATCTGTGCAAGACGGACGATTGAGTCCTCGACCTCCTTGGAGGCGGTAAACATCAGGTCGGCAAGCTCATCTATAATAACAATGATGTAGGGAAGCTGCTCTTCATCGGGGACCTGGCGATTGAAATTGTCCAGGTTTCTTGCCCCCTGCTCTGCAATGAGCCTGTATCTCCGTTCCATCTCCAGAACCATCTTCTTCAGTGCCAGTGTTGCCTCTTTCGGATTTGTGACCACCGGGGTGACAAGGTGGGGGATTCCGTCATAGGTGGAAAGCTCGAGCAGCTTTGGGTCGATCATCAACATCTTTACTTCTTTTGGCGTGGACTTGAAGAGGATGCTCATAATCATGGAATTAATGGAGACACTCTTACCTGAACCCGTAGTGCCGGCCACAAGGAGGTGGGGCATCCGGGCAAGGTCTGCAACTATAGGCCTTCCATAAATATCCTTTCCAAGTGCAATGGTCAGTCTTGACTGGCTCTTTAAGAAATTCCCCGAGCCTACTATCTCCTTAAGGGGGACTATTCCCATCTGTTTGTTGGGTACCTCTATGCCGAGCGGCGTTTTCCCCGGTATGGGTGCAATCCTTATACTGAGTCCGCCCAGGGCCCTTCCGAGGTCATCCGACAGCGAGACGATCTTGCTTATCTTTATTCCGGGTGAGGGTTCAAACTCATACATGGTGACAACAGGACCTGGATGAACCCGCGTGATCTTTCCGGTTATCTTGAAGTCAGAGAGTTTCTCCTCAAGCAGATGTGCCCGCTCAAAGAGTTCTTCCTTTCCCGGCTTTGCAACAGTTTCGTAAGTGCTCAGGAGTTGCAGAGGTGGAATGGCATATGTCCCCGTTTTACGGGGAATCATATCCGGTAATTGCCCGGGTTTTTGTTCCTTCACCCTGCCCTGTTTCATCATCTCTTTTATCATTGGTTGAGCAGGCTCTTCCACTACCTTTATCTTCCTGACCGGCTCAGGCGTATCCTTTTTGTTTTCAAAGACTTTTCTTAATACATCAGAGGTGGAAACAGGACTCATTATGATAATGGAGGAGAAGAAGACTGAAAGAGTGAAAATATAGGCCCCGGGTAATGAGAGGAACATTCTGAGTATCACGGATGCCTCCTCTCCCCATAACCCTCCGTAAATCATACTGTTTATACCAAAGGTCTTTGATATAAGGGAGAGGAGAACAGGGATGGATATTATAAAGAGTGGAAGCCCTACGAGCAGTTCCTTCCTCTTCTCCTTGCCCAGCAGCCTCTTGATACCATAGAAAATAAGGAAGAATGGAATCAGGTAGGAAATATAACCTAAAAGGCTGAGCATGGTATCCGAGATATAAGAACCTATGACCCCGCCATAATTCTTTGCAGAGCCCCTGCTGTGGGTGAGGAAGGAAGGGTCCCACTTTGAATAACTGAAGAGGCTCAGTGTAATATATACACTGAACAGGGTAACCACAACGCCCACCACTTCTTCCTTTATTCTTCTTATTCCCTCAGCCATGATTAGCAATCAGTATTAGTAATCAGTGATTTAAAGAGTTTTGCAAAAGACGCTTATAATAAATAACTGATAACTATTATAGCAGCAAGGGCAAACCTGTAGTAAACAAAGGTGCGAAGACTGAATCGTCTGAAAAACCAGAGCAGGGATTTAATGGTGATGAAGCCTGTGATAGCCGAGGCAATAAAGCCTGCGGCAAAAAGGCTCAGGTCGTAGCTGACCGGGTTTTTCAGCACATGAATTCCTTCAAGAAATATGGCTCCGGCAATAACAGGCATTGAAAGCAGGAAGGAAAACCGTGCAGATGCCTCTCTCTCAATCCCTCCGAAAAGGCCGGCGGATATAGTTATGCCGGACCTCGACACCCCCGGGATCAGGGCCAGTGCCTGGGCAAGACCTATTGACAGGGCATCTCTTGTCGTTATGGAGGAAAAACTCCTTTGCCCCCTGTTTCTTTCAGCCATCAGCATGACGATACCAACCACTACAAGTGAGGCAGCTATTACATAAGAGTTTCTCAGGGTTGTTGCAACCACGTCTTTAAACAGGATACCCGCAACTCCGGCCGGAATTGTGGCTAATATAATCTTCAGCAGCAGGGGCCTCTCTACTGTAAGGAGACTCAGCCATTGTTTTCTGAAATATACCAGCAGGGCAAGCAGGGTCCCGCCATGAAGTGCGATATCATAGCTCAGAGTGTCGAGGCCGCCATGCCAGCCAAAAAACTGGGGTATCAATATCAAATGGGCAGTGCTGCTTACCGGAATAAACTCTGTAAGCCCCTGTACGATTCCAAGTATTATTGCTTCAATCATAATTTGTAATTATAGCAGTTATGTCATGTGAATTTGAAACCGGGTCACTATTTATTTTGAGAGCATATATCAGGGAGGCAGGATTTTTCCGTTAACGTTTGAGTATTTTGAAGGCGGCTGTATAGAATAGAGCATGTTTTTAAATTACAGGAAGGATATGGAAAGAGTCTTTTTTGATGCCCTCAGGGCCGTAGACCCGTACCTTGCAACGGCAAGGAGGCTGTCGGATTTCAGGAACGCAATCGGCACGCCAACAGGCAGGCTGAATGTCCTCGGTTTTGGAAAGGCCTCGGCGCGTATGACTCAGGCGGCAGAGGAGACCCTTGAGGGTCTTATATCCCGCTCTGTTGTCATAACCAAGTACGGCCACTCCGTTGCCCTCAAAAAGACAGAGATAATAGAGGCCGGACACCCTATACCTGATACAAACGGGATTAAGGGGACGGAAAAAATCAGGGCGGTTGCAAAGGCCGCTTCTGCAGATGATATAAATATATGCCTTGTATCAGGAGGGGGCTCGGCGTTACTCGTTTGTCCCCTTGAGGGTATCAGCCTTGAGGAGAAGCAGGAGATTACAGGGCTGCTTCTGAATGCCGGGGCGGATATATTCGAGCTCAATACAGTGAGGAAACATATATCCGCGGTCAAGGGTGGAAGGCTGGCTGAAACCCTTTATCCGTCAAGGACTATATCCCTGCTCCTCTCCGACGTTATCGGTGACCGCCTTGATGTGATAGCCTCAGGGCCCACGGCACCGGATGAGACCACCTATCCTGATGCCCTCAATGTCCTGAAGAGATATAATCTCATGGATAAGGTCCCAAAGGGTGTTTTAGAGATAATTGAGGACGGTGTTGAGGGGCGTGTGCCGGATACCCCTTCCCATGACAGCAGGGTCTTCAGCAGGGTTGAAAACATTATCATAGGCAGTAACAGGATTGCACTTGAGGCCGCCAGACAGGGGGCCGAAGCCCTGGGTTACAGTGCAGAGGTCATCACGGATTCACTCTCAGGTGAGGCACGGGAGGCCGCAAAATGGCTTTATAAGGAAGTGATGAAGCGGGGGGAAATAAAAAAGGCGTGTTTTGTCTCAGGTGG
>CAZXDE010000102.1:0-5648 GCA_964639515.1 uncultured Thermodesulfovibrio sp. | reverse complement strand
CAGGTATAGGCAGGTGGGGGTTGATGGGTTCCGGGACCTGGAACTATGTGTCAACTCTTGGGGATACCCCTGCACTTATGTCGGCATGGAGCAAATACTTCCTTGGCTGGGTTACACCAACCCAGGTTACAGACAACCTTAGTAATGAGTTCATAGATGCGGCGGCCACAAGTGCTGATGTGTATCAGCTCCTCCCCGGGAGTCCGGCTGCCGGCGGAGAATATTTCCTGGTTGAAAACCGCTATCGTGCAAGTGGCACTTTTGATGAGGGATTGCCGGGAGAGGGCCTTGCCATATGGCATATAGATGAAAGCCGTGCAGACAATAACAATGAATGTTCTCCACCCGCTGACTGTTCGAAAAATCATTACAAGGTCTCACTCGTGCAGGCCGACGGTCTGTGGGACCTTGAGAGGGGTAAGAATATCGGGGATGACGGCGACCTTTATCCCGGTTCTGCGAATAATACGGCTTTTACAGGCGCCGGCACTCCGGCCAGTCGGTTATATAATGGTCTGAGCAATATAGCTGATGTAACCTCAATCAGTCCACCTCAATCAACCATGACGGCAACACTTGAAGTGAATCCAAACATAACGGTTGATCCATTATCAATCGATTTTGGAGACGTAGAATTGAGCGATAAGCCTGTGCCCCGTAGCGTAACCGTCACCAACTCAGGACAGATAGACCTTATTATAGGTATGATCAGCCTTGAAGGTACAGGAGTTCAGGATTTTGTCATCCAGCAGGATGACTGTTCAAATCTGACCTTAACGCCCCGGGAAAACTGTAAGGTTGAACTAATCTTTTCAGTAACATCATATGGACTAAAGAATGCAACCCTCTCTATACCGTCAAATGACCCTGACACACCTGATGCAGGTGTAGCACTGAAAGGCCTGGCGGAAAACCTTGGGGATAATTGGGACTGTTTTATCGCCACAGCAGCATATGGCAGTTACCTTGACCCACATGTTAAGGTTTTAAGGAAGTTCAGGGACAGGTGGCTGATTCCGGATCTCAGATTCCGGATTTTCGATCTCACAATCGAGGTTCCCAATGTTATTGGAAGGAAATTTGTGAGGCTCTACTACAGGTATTCTCCGCCTGTAGCTTACTACATACGGAAGCATGAGGGCCTGCGGGTGGTTACCAGGTGGGCATTGACGCCCCTTGTTTACGGGATAAAATATCCCGGCGCTGCAATTGCTGCCGGAATGATCCTTGTCGTACTTGTAATAATACGTAGAATACGTAGAGCAGCAGAGCCGTAGAAAATTTATTAAAAACCCCACCGCCGTGTGCTGAGTCATAACTTGCCGGCGGTGGGGTCGTCGAAGAAAGATACCCCTTCTACGGAACCCTTATGGAGTCACGTGTCTCTACGTTGGCATCAGGGTCATATACCCAACCACTCAATGTTGCATCTCTTACAGTGAAGGTAAAGGTTGTTCCGCTTGCCGGCCTTCTTACCCCGTCGGAGACCAGTGTTACTTTTCCTGCCGTATTTGTTGTGCCATAGTCGGAATCAGATGTGGCCCCGCTCCAGTAACCGGAGACTGTTGCTCCTGCAACCGGAGACCCATTGGCATCTGCAATGGAGACAGTCGCCAATGCAGAGGTGATGTTCCTTCTGGATGTTGTCTGGAGTGCCATGTCGATACTTGCTACGTGCATGGAAGGCTGCTCAACAATATTGGTAATGGTAAGCGTAACGGTTTTTGAGTTATCCGAGGTGTTTGTCTCCCCTGCGACTACTGAGGCGTCGGCCTTCAGGACATGGTTTCCCGGAGTGGCATTGACGGTATCCCAATAAAAGGTCTCTGTTGTTGAGGCACCTGAAGTCAGGGCAACTGATCTGGAGCCTATCTCCACACCGTCTGTGACATCCGTTAGAATCAATGTGAAGGTTTCATAAAAATCGCCGGGGTTTGCTACGGTTACGTCAATAGGTACCGTGTCTCCCGAGAGTGCTGAGGCAGGAGCAGATATCTTCGTTACTGCAACATTATGAACCGGTTCTGCCGTGTATCCCAGGGCTGCAGCGGCATCCACCCTTCCCCAGCCATAAGTCTTATCCCATCCCGGAGCCCCAAGGTCTTTAGCTGTGCTCTGCAGGACTTCCCTGACATTATCCGGGCCGGTAACCCCGGAAGCAATTACAAGGGCGGCAACGCCGGCTACATGCGGACTGGCCATGGAGGTGCCCTCGTAGTAATAATAACCCCAATCAGTGGGGCTGCTTCCAAAGGTCTGCTGAAGGATACCGTCTCCGTATCCATCGCCGTTCTGGTCTACATTTGTATCTCCTCCCGGAGCGACCAGGTCCAGGTCAGGGCCGTAGTTGGAATAATAAGCCAGCGTTTCGTCATACCGGGTAGCGCCTACTGCAATGACATAAGCATTATAGGCAGCAGGATAGCTGATAACGTCTGAACCGTCATTCCCGGCCGCAGCCACTATGGTTACTCCTTTTTTGTAGGCATAAGCAAGGGCATCCTTCAGGGTAGTGGATGCACTGGACCCTCCTAAACTCATATTGATTACATCCGCACCGTTGTTGGCGGCAAAATAGATGCCGTCCGCAATCTCGGTATAGGTGCCGGACCCCCTGCTGTCCAGGACCTTTACCGGCATAATAGAGGTATTAAAGGCTATTCCGGCCACACCTGTATTATTGTTTGTGCTCTGGGCTATAGTCCCCGTAACGTGGGTGCCGTGCCCTTCGTCGTCATTAGGGTGAGAGTCATCATTGACAAAATCATAACCGGGTACGAAATTTGTTTCAGCCAGGTCAGGGGCCTGTTCATAAGTTACAGTCCTGTTCCTTCCTCTTGCACTTGTGTCAATATAGTCCTCGTAAGCCACACCGGTATCGATTACCGCAACTATCACGCTGCTGTCTCCTGTGCTGACCTCCCAGGCGGATTTCATATTGATTCCACCATACTTATCATTATAAAAATTCCATTGGTAGGGGTATAAAGGATCATTGGGTGTCCAGAAGGCGTGGGCGATGTAATTTGGTTCTGCATATTCAACGTAGGGGTTTTTATTGTAAATATCCACCAGTTCTTCAACGGTTTTTCCGGCTGGGACCCTGAGACGGCTGAATTTCCCCTGCTTGCTCACGTAAAAGACTGATGTGCCGTGTCCCTGGTTTATTTTTTTAATCGTTCCCTCTGAGACCCCGGGCTTGAATTTAACGACAATCTCATCCTTTACAAAAGGGCCCTGGCCGAAACTTGTGCCCGCGAATCCTAAAATCAGGAAACTCACCAGCACTGCAAACAGAATCTTTCTTATGCTTTCCATTTCCCTTCCTCCTCTGATAATCTTGCTGAGATTAAACCACAGAACCATAGTGGTTGCTTTGTTCTATTTTTTTTGCAGGAATTTTGACATTAAGTTTTTGTGATTTTTGTTTATCTGCAAACACTGCTATTAATTTATATTATATATCATAATTTATAAATTTGCCTGTTTGCGCTGCAGAGAGGCCCTTATAATTTTTGCCTCTTCAAAGCTTACCGCACCATTAAAATGTTCGACAACAGGCCCCAGATTCCAGACCTGGAGGGTCAAAAAAAGCTTTTCCACGGCATTCCGCTTTTCAGGGTCAACAATACGGTCTATGTCAATGTCACGGCCATCCCTTATCAGCTGTTCAAGATGTCCTGAGATTGTAGATATCGAGAAATTACGTGCTTGAGCAATTCTTTCCAATGACAGACCCTCTCTGAAAAGCTCATATGTCTTTTCAACGGTCTCCCCCTTCGTCTTTTTCTGTGAGGGATTGACGGGTAAGGCAGGATATTCCCTATCAGGAACGGGGATACCGGGGTTTTCGTTCAGGTATGCCGTTATCTCCATTATGAAATCGTCTCCGTAGCGTTCAAGCTTGGCATCCCCAACCCCGCTGATTCTTTTCATGTCCGGCAGTGTTGAGGGATAATACCTGCACATCTCGTGAAGGCTCCGGTCTGAAAATATTATATACGGAGGCACCTGCTGCTCTTCGGCAAGGGTTTTACGCAAAACCCTGAGCCTCTTGAAGAGATCCTTATCAAAGGGCTTAAATTCATTGTCTTGTGCAGTCCGGCGACTTGTCTTTGTCTCTTCTCTTTTCAATGCCGTAAGTTCCTCTTTTCCGTAGAGTACGCTTTGACCTTTTTTCGTAAGTTTCAGTACCGGATACTTATCACCCTCCTGATGTATAACGTCCTGAGCAAGGAGTTCATCAACGAGAAACCTCCAGTGGTTTTTATCCTTGTGACTGCCTGCCCCGTAGGTTTTTATGGTGTTGTGCTGAAGCTCCCGGATACGCTTTGTATTGGCGCCTGTAACAATATCAATGATATGCCTGATTCCAAAACGCTGACCTGTTCTTGACATGGCAGACATCAGTATCTGTGCATCAATTGTGATATCAACCTTTTCCACAGTGCCGGTACAAATATCGCATGCCCCGCAATTTTCATCCCCGTATTCCTCTCCAAAATACCCAAGCAGGTGTCTGCGCCTGCAGACATTATGTGATGCATACCTTGCCATCTGATTCAATTTCTCTGTGGCGATTGTCCGCTCTTTGTCTTCCGGTATCTGATCAATAAAATATCTGATTTTCGGAATGTCTCCCCTGCTGAAGAAGAGGATGCACCAGGCGGGCTCACCGTCACGCCCGGCTCGTCCTGTCTCCTGGTAATAGCTCTCGATATTTTTCGGCAAGTCCGCATGAATGACAAAACGGACATTTGACTTGTCTATTCCCATACCAAAGGCAATTGTTGCCACAATTACCGTCAACTCATCCCTGCTGAAGGCCTCCTGGTTCCTCTTCCTTTGATCAGGCGTCAATCCTGCATGGTAGGGCAGGGCCTTAATGCCGTTGGCTGTCAGAAAATCAGCCGTTTTGACAACGGAATCACGTGTAGTGCAGTAAATGATACCGGACTCATCAGTATGCCCGCCGAGGAATTCCAGTATCTGTGATTCTATCGCAGTCTTTCCTGTTACCCGGTAAAAGAGGTTCTGACGGTTAAATGAGGCACGCACCGTATATGGTGATCTGAGGCCGATCTTATTGATAATATCTTCCTGAACCCCGGGGGTGGCTGTGGCTGTAAAGGCTGCAACCGGAATATTGGGGAAGACGTTGGTAATACTGGAGAGTCTCAGGTAATCAGGGCGGAAGTCGTGCCCCCACTCGGAGATGCAATGTGCCTCGTCTATGGCAAAGAGGGAGACGGGGATGTTTTTCAGTGTCTCAATAAAATCAGGCATTGCAAAGCGTTCAGGTGCAATGTAGAGGAGCTCCAGGGCATGATTTCTCAGCCTTTGGTAAACTTCGGACATCTCCCGGGGTTTGAGAGAGCTGTTTATAAAGGCCGTGGAGATGCCGTTTTCCAGTGCAGCATCAACCTGGTCCTTCATCAGGGCAATAAGGGGACTTATAACTACCACGGTCCCCTGCATTATCCTGGCGGGTAATTGATAACAGAGGGATTTTCCGCCCCCTGTAGGCATCACGGCAAAAACATCCCTGCCCTTCAGGATATTCTTAATAATCTCTTCCTGGTTCGGGCGGAAGGCCTGAAAACCAAAAACCCTTTTTAATGTGTCAAGCATGGTTACCTCTAAATTCA
>CAZXDE010000101.1:0-5654 GCA_964639515.1 uncultured Thermodesulfovibrio sp. | reverse complement strand
AAGGGTGCTGCAAGGTCCGGAGACCTCAGGAGGAGTGCCCTGAATATTGAGAGGGCAAAGGCAATACTGGGATGGCAACCGGAGTATGACCTCAAGCGAGGGCTTGAAGAAACTATTCTTAATGAGTTAAGTTAAAAAGTTAACACGATTGGAGGTACGATGGGTGACAAAGAGCGGTTAATGAAACTTATACACGAGTATGCCTTTAAATATAGTGAAAGTCCTGCGTTTCGTCTGTCTTCGGGTCTTATGAGCAAGTATTACTTTAATCTCAAAAAGATTACCTATACCCCGGAAGGACAATTCCTCCTTGGTAAACTTTTTTATGAGAAGATAAAGGAACTCAACCTTTCACCAAAGGCAATCGGAGGACTTACCCTGGGGGCCGACCCTATTGCAATAGCCGTAGCACGCTACTCCTATGATGTCAAGAATCCCATCGAGGCCTTTGTAATAAGAAAAGAGCCTAAAGAACATGGCATGGGTCTTCAGATAGAGGGTAACGTTGGTCCTGGAGATAAAGTAATTATAGTCGATGATGTTGTAACAAGCGGGGCTTCAACTATAAAGGCCTTAGAGATAGCTGAAGGGTATAAACTGGAAATAGTTGCCGTTATGGCCCTCCTTGACAGGTGTGAACAGAGAGGCCGGGAGAATATAGAGGCAAAGGGGTATCCTTTTTATTCAATAGTGACGGTAAAGGATATTGTAGAGGATGGAAAAGAAGGTACAGCGGCTATAAAGGAACAGGCGGCAGGTAATGTGTAACAGGCAATACAGAACACCCGAAATGCAAAAAACGGTTTTCCCATGATAGATCTCCACACACATAGCCTCTTCAGCGATGGCGAGCTTATCCCCTCTGAACTTGTAAGAAGGGCACGGGTGAAGGGTTACAGGGCGATTGCGATCACTGACCATATGGATTCATCAAATATGGATTTTATTATTCCGAGGCTTGTCCGGATTGCCGATGAGCTTAATGCCATACAGCCCGTAAGGGTTATTCCCGGGGCTGAGCTTACCCATCTTCCACCTGAACTCATAGCAAAAGGTATAAAGAAGGCAAGGAAACTTGGGGCACTGATTGTTGTTGTTCATGGTGAAACCCTGGTGGAGCCTGTTCAGGAGGGGACCAACCGGGCAGCCATTGCCGGGGGAGCCGATATCCTGAGTCATCCGGGGCTTATAGATGAGGAAGACGTAAAGTATGCCGCAGCACAGGGCGTTGTCCTTGAGTTGAGTGCAAGAAAGGGTCATTGCCTGTCAAACGGACACGTGGCAAGCCTTGCACAGCAGTACAGCGCCAGGCTCGTTATCAATACCGATGCACATTCTCCGGGAGACCTTATAGACCGTGCGTTTGCTGAAAAAATTATACTCGCGGCAGGACTTGATACAACCGTCCTGAATAGAGTATTCGCCACATCTGAAGAAATAGTTAAATCCGTCTTTTTACAGGGAGGAGATTAATGCCGAAACCAATAAAGAAACGTGTGAAGAAAAGGAATGTTGCAGAGAGAGAGGTCATATCTCTCTATGAAAAGTTTGTCGATTACTATCTTGAGAACAAAAAAACCGTATATATCGGTGCGGCTTTGGCGGTCCTGTTCATCGCTATAGTGACAGGTCTGTTCTTTTATAACAAAAAGCTTAATGAACAGGCATCAACCCTTCAATATGAGGGGTATAAGCTTTACCACAACCTCTATCAGGAGGATGGCAAGAAAGTAAATGAGGATGCCTTGGAAAAAGCCCTGGGAAAATTCCAGGAGGCATACGATAAGAAAAGTTCACCCATCAGCCTCCTTTACATTGCAAACACACAGTTTGCGCTTGGGCAGAATAAAGCTGCACTGAAAACCCTGGAGCAATTTACAAAAAAGTATTCAGGCAACAAAGACCTTCTCCCGCTGGCATACTACAAGATTGCGGCAATCCAGATGAAAGAAGGCAGGAAAGAGGAGGCACTCAAGACACTCGACACTCTATATAATCTCAAGACAAGTCCGTTTCTGAAAGACGTTGCCCTCCATGATTCAGCAAGCATACTTGAGGGAATGGGCAGGAAGAAGGAGGCCCTCAAAAAATATGAACAGCTTGCAAAGGACTATCCCCAGTCACCTTATTCTCAACTTGCCGTTACAGAGGTAAAAAAGGAAACGGAAAAAAAGATGAAAGATAACAAAAACAATAAGGATAATAAAGCTAATAAGGGAACAACTAAAAAGCAGAAGCCTTAAAAACTTAAATCCAGGTTGCTGAATCTATCTTTTCAGGGGCAGATAAATAATCGAGCCGGGTTTCAACCTCTCAGGCTTGATCTCTTTATTAAGGGCATAGAGTTCTTTACGCGTGATGCGTAATCTCTTCGCAATGTCCCACAGTGTATCCCCTTTTTTTATGATGTAGGGCGTCTTTGGCCTGGGTTCCGTTATATAGGTCCCGTTAGTTGGGGGGAGGAAGATGATGGAGCCGGGCCTTAACCTCTTGGGGTTAATACCATTATTAAGGGCATAGAGTTCCTTACGCGTAAAGTGAAAACTTTTTGCAAGATCCCACAATGTATCCCCCTTTTTAATGATGTAGGGCACCTTCGGCATTCTCTCTTCGGGAGTGGCATCATTGAAACATTCGCTAAACTTCTCACCCGTTCCCTCAGGTACACGAACCCTGTAGGTCTTAAGGTCCGGCGGGGTACACCATCTCTTCAACTCGGGATTTAGTCCCCTTATCGTCTTTACCGTGGAATCAGTACACCTGGCTATAAATGACAGTGACACAGGACTCTTAATCTCCGCCACCTCAAACTTCATCGGCTCATGATAATCTATATCGGTAAACCCATACTTATCCGGCTCGGATGCGATTATCCCTGCTGCTATAAACTTTGATACATAGTTCCTCGTCTCTCTCTTCAGGTATCTGGTCCTGATGATACGCCAGTAATTATTGGACCTGCTCTTGCGGAGCGCCCTCCTTATATTTCCCTCACCTGCATTGTAGGCAGCAAGGGCAAGTGACCACGAACCGAACTGGTTGTACAGGTCTTTCAGATAACGAGCTGCCGCAACTGTGGATTTAATCGGATCCTGCCTCTCGTCTCTCCAGTAATCCGTCTTGAGGCCATAACTCTTACCGGTTGACTGTATGAACTGCCAGGGGCCCACTGCATGGGCACTTGAGCGTGCATCCGTACTGTAACCACTCTCTATAAGGGGTAGATAAACAAGGTCTGCGGGAAGCTTGTTTTCCTTAAGGATGGCCTTGATCGTATCAAGGTATCTGCCCGAGCGCTGAAGCCATGTTGCAAAGGTCTTTCTTTTTTTTGTTGTATACAGGTATATGTGCCTGTCTACCCTGTCCCTTGCCGAATCATCATCCTTATAGGAGGCAAGGAGGACAAATTCCTGCACCTGAGGGGACTCCGTCTCCTGAAGATGGACTTCCGTATCCCCCGAAGCGGTAAGCCCGGACTGCCTGCATATATCCGGGGTAAGCTCTGTTGCAGATATTGACAGCAGGGTATCTTCTATTGAAAAAACCGACAACGGGTTGAATGTCCGGCCAAAGAGGGGGAGATTGTCTATGACCTCATCTATTACACCCTGCTCAGTGCCTGCAAGGAGGGTCTCATTAACGGAAGCCCCCCAGGCCTTACTTCTCTGGTCAAGTATCAGACTCAGGAGAAGGAGAGTGAGCAGCATTGTAATGTTGTGACTTCTTCCGGTTTTTAGTGTCATCGAAACAGCCTGGTTATCAGAAAGCATGATTTCTATATTAATTGAAGCCCGTTTTTTTGTCAAACACCGGTTTTATGTTAAAATGTTATTAATTCCTTTTTTTCACGGCTTCAGACAACGCGGATCTGAAAATCAACAACAGGAAATACTGTTACCCTGGAGGGATATGGTAGAAGCCCTGAGACATCTGAGATGGCAGGATATACTGGACATTATTGTTGTAGCGATTGTCCTGTACAGAGTACTTCTGATTATAAACGGCACAAGGGCCGTCCAGATGCTCATCGGGCTCGGTGTCCTGCTGGGCGCTTTTTTCCTTTCCAGTTACCTCAAGCTTCATACCATGTACTGGATTATACAGAGCTTATGGGCACAGGTTGTCCTTGCACTGATAATCCTCTTTCAGCCGGAGATAAGAAAGGCCCTTGCCCAGATGGGAGAGACCTCTTTCCTGCCTTCCCTTACCTCGGCCTCGGAACTGAAGTCCCTGGAAGAGATAGTCAGGGCTACAGTGGCCCTGTCCAGCAGAAAGATAGGCTCCCTGATTGTAATTGAAAGGGATACGTCACTTAAGGATTTTATAGAGATCGGGACTCCGCTTGATGCAAAGGTTTCAAAGGAGATACTCCTCAGCATTTTTCATCCGAGTTCGCCCATGCATGACGGAGCAGTCATTATAAGGATTGACAGGATAGTGGCAGCAGGATGTTTTCTGCCCATAACCTTCAGAACGGATATAAGCCGCTCCCTGGGCACGAGACACCGGGCGGCAATCGGGATAACCGAGGAGACCGATGCCGTTGCCATAACTACTTCAGAGGAGACAGGCATGATCTCTTTTGCCGTTAACGGAGAGCTGGAGACTCACATGGATATGGGGCACCTGCGCGATATCCTTACCGATATGTTTACGGAAAGAAAGAAGGGGAGGAAATGAGGGAATTACTATTTAAAAACCTCGGGCTGAAGATACTCGCGCTCTGCCTGGCTATAATCCTCTGGTTCCTGATATCCGGCAGGGGGGTATCCGAAATCACCCGCGAAGTTCCCATAGAATACATAAATATCCCGCCGGGGTATGAGCTGGTAAAAAAGGACCGTGATACGGTCAGGGTGAGTCTCTTTGGTAGTGAAGTGGTACTCAGGTCGATTAAGCCTGAAGACCTGAGGGTTTATGTAGACCTGAAAGACGCACAGCCCGGGCGTGGGGCATACAGGATAAAAAAGCGCAATATCAAGGTGCCGCCCGCGCTTACAATCTCCAACGTAACCCCCTCAAAGGTGCATATCGTCCTTGACAGGACGGTCAGGAAGAAGGTACCGGTCAAGCCTGACATTTCCGGAGAGCCGGCGCCCGGAAAATATATAAGTCGGATAATTATAAAACCTGAGGAGGTGGAAGTAGAAGGACCCGAGAGTATGCTGAAAAAGATATCCTTTGTCAGGACTGAACCCGTAGACGTCTCCGGACTCGATGAAAACAGCATAAGCAAGGTCAGTATAATATCGGATATTCCTGCTGCAAGATTAATAACGGAGAAAGTAGATGTACACATCATTATCAAGGAAGGAACAAAAAAATGAAACTTTTTGGAACTGATGGTATCCGTGGACGGGTTAACAGGATCCCCATGACCCCGGAAATCGTACTGAAGGTGGGCATGGCTGCGGCAAAGGTATTGAGAAAAGACAAGGGCAGGAACCTGGTTCTTATTGGCAAGGATACCCGCATATCAGGCTATATGATAGAGAGCGCCCTGACATCGGGGATATGTTCCATGGGGATGAATGTCATTCTTGTAGGTCCCATACCCACTCCGGGCATAGCCTTCCTGACAAGGACGATGAGGCTTGATGCAGGAGTCGTCATTTCTGCATCACATAATCCTTTTGAGGATAACGGGATCAAGT
>CAZXDE010000100.1:0-5688 GCA_964639515.1 uncultured Thermodesulfovibrio sp. | reverse complement strand
CCTTTGGATCACCTTCTGACATTTTCCGTTCGTCTTTCACCTCGGTCTTTGTCATTTTCAATTCTTCATTATGTTTCCACCTCTGATATATTAAGTCAATTATAGCAATAATAAAGAGGATAAATAAAACCCAGGTTGCTACTTCCAGGATCATATGTGTCAGGTAATAAAAGATATCGTGAACAGTGCAATCTACCAGTGGTAAGAAATCAGGGTAGTTTTTCTTTAGAACTTTAAATGACACGAATCCGATCGCAACCAGCTTAGCCATATTTACTGCCAACATTATGAAAGTACGTTGACTGGTGAACCTTTTTAATCCTTTTAAAAGGTCCATTTTACTGAATTTTGGCCTGTACCCGCTTTAATGTACATGAAGTCTGAGCCATAATAGGGACCCACGCCCGGGTTGATTGAAGCAACCCAGTTTCCGGAAACTTCAGCGTCAGTATTATCAACTATAACTGCTCCTGTTATTGGTAATACGCGGTCTGTTCTCCACGGAGAGTCTGCATCAAGGGCACCTGACCAAGCAGCGGTCATCTGTCCCCACTCTATCCATGCACCGTCATAGAGCTTAACAGGATAGTTGAGCACACCGTCCAGCGCCAGGAATGTAATCGCAGCCCTCCAGCTTGTACGGCAGTAGGGGTAGGCTGTTGTGTTTTCGTTAACATCTATATCACTCATTTCAGTGATCAAGTCTCCCCTTGGCTTGAGCTTTCCGTTGTCTAAAAGGTCGGTAAAGTTCTGGTGCTTTGCACCCCTTATATGTCCCTCAAAGGCTACATATAGGGGGTTGTTATCCTTATCCTTCCCAATAGGCCCTTTTGTAAAATCAACAGAGGGATTACCATTATATTCCCCACTTGTCCTTGAGTCTATAACCACGGTCTTATCATCACTGTCTTTGGCCACATTTATCATATCTTCCAAAGTTGCCCTGAATCTGTCAGGGTCCTGCTTCAGGTAGCAGACACTGTAAGTGGAAGGCTCCGGGGCTTTAGGAGTTGCAAACGCAAGGGCATATCCAGCGTCTGTCCATGTTGTATCAACGAAGCCATCGAGCACCCTGATCTTGCTCCTTGGAAATCCCCAATACCGGAAATTAAAATATGCTCTTGAAAGCACCATAAAAGGAACATTGGTGGGCAGGTCCTTGCTGTCATAGCTGGTAGTAAGGACAACAACTGTGCCTCCATCAATGCCCGTCTTCTGGATGAGTCCATCCATCTGGTCCTTTGTGGCAACCATATCAATTGTAGGACTTACCCCATCAGACCTCACGGATTTCAGGTCACTGCCGATATTCAGGAGATACGAACCAGGTATATGTCCATTTTCATAATCACCCTGAGTACCAACAAAGAGTACAACCACCTTGCTGATACCATAAGCATCATTCTGATAACCATCAGTCAACCAGTTGTTAAGTTCACTGGGACTTATCCGGACATCAATCTTGGGGTCCACCCGTTTAGCGGCTATTTCTTTAGAAGTATCATAATCTTTTGCACAACTGAACAAAAACAAAGAAACCGTTAGTATCATGAGAACCGATACCAGGGATATCGAAAGACTTTTTTTACGTTTTATAAAACTCATTTCTCCCCTTTGCCTCCTTTTCGTTTAAAATTTATGGTACGAGGTTGAGCCACTCACTCCACATCCGCTGTATCTGCCGTCTTCCTATCACCTCCCCTTCATAATATTGCTTGAATTGTTCATGCCTCACAAGGATACCTTAACCGTATGCCGGACAAGTATAACCTAACCCGGATGATTTTTGCCGCCTGCATCTGAAACCCCGGAGCTCCTGCAGTACCCCCCATTTTTTAATCCGGCTTTCTCTCCCTCCCGGACTAAAAACCCCATTATGTAACGCCCTTGTCCTTACGGAATATATCTCCTTTTGCCCACAGCCAGAAGAGACTCTTTGCACCCTGGAGCGCGGCCTTCAGATCGTCCCTTGTCCGCATCCGCAGTATCCGTCCCCAGATATACTTCGGCCTTGAATAGAATTTCTTGAAAGCTAACTGCCTCAGCTTCCATATCTCTTCCCTGGTCATGGTATAGGGTACGAATGCCGCACCCTGATAAGTAAAGTCACTGGAGTCTGTCGACATTGTCCCGTACTTCTCTATATTGTCGTAAAGCTCGGAGCCCGGAAAAGGTGTGAGGGCATGAAAATTGGCCACATCAGGGTCTATTTCACAGGCAAACTCGATGGTCTTGAGTCCGTCCTCGTACGTCTGCCCCGGTATGCCGAAAAGGAAAGGTGTGAGTACCTTCAGCCCAACCTCCTTCGCTGTCTTGACCGCCTTACGTGTCTGTTCAAGGGTAATCCCCTTTTTGATGGCATTGAGGTTCTTCTGCACCCCGCTCTCCGCCCCAAACAGGATGGACCAGCAACCTGCCTCCTTGAAGGCCTGAAGGAGCGGCCTGTCCACCTGGCTGACGCATGCAGATGCAAACCATGTGAAATCAAATTTACGCGCCTTAATCTCTCTTGCTATCTGCATTGCCCTGTCGTAATTTGCTGCAAGGGTGTCGTCTATGAATTTTATTTCCCGGTACCCCTGCTTCAGGCACAGCTCTATTTCCTCCATCACATTCTCTACACTGCGGTATCTGACTCCACTCTTACGGGTCTTGTCTATCTGAAAACAGAAGAGGCACTTGCGGTTACAACCCCTGGAAGTTATCATTACCGCCACAGGCTTCCTCTTGTATGTAGCCGGGGGCGGAACATATTTGATTGCCCCCTCACCCAAAAGGTCCCTTGCAGGAAAAGGAAGGCTGTCAAGGTCTTCGATAAGGGGTCTCAGCGGGTTTTTCCTTATCTCCCCGCCCTCACGATATACCACACCAAGCACCCCTTCCATTCCCTTACCCCCGGTTAACCTCTCCATCATCTCAACCAGAGTATACTCACCCTCACCTGTCACCACTGCATCGAGCCACTCACAATCCTCAAGGCATTTTTCCTGCATTGCAATCGGGTAAGGACCGCCGACACAGACGAATATATTTTTATCTATCTCCTTTATGGCCCTGGCTGCTTCCTTTGCCTTCTTCCATCCGAATGTAGTTGAATAGAGTCCTACAATATCCGGCCTCTCTTTTTCGATCTCCTTCATTATCTCTGCATTGCGCATAAAGGCACCGTTGAGGAACCTGACCTCATACCCTGCCTTCATCACTGATGAAGCAATATAGAGCAGGCCCAGGGGCTGCCAGTAGTTTATCTGGGATCCCGCCGTCTTTGCTGAAAATATATCCTCCGGCAACCATGCCGGGACTACAAGAAAACACTTCATAGCCATTCACCATTATTACACACCTTTTTTTTCATTCCAACACCTTCTTGCCTAATATTTCTTCAGCCACCTCAATCCCCGATTCCATGGCACGATCCATATTATAGTACTTGAACAGACCGCCTCTGCCGATAGGACGGAGGTTTTTGAAGTTTTCTATATATTGCATGATCTTCTCGTAAGGCTCCCGGTATCCTACTTCCATAAGTGGATATGCCTTTGCCGCCCTCACTACACAACTGTCAATGACCTCGCTTTTCTTAATAAACCCCAGTTTTTCAAGATTCTCTACAGTAATGGCTGTAAGTTCCTCATCACTTGAGTTCCATATCCTGTCATCCTTAAAACAGAAAAACTCGGCCACTACATGCGTCTTCCCTTTCGGGGCCATATAGGGACTCCAGTTCCTTGGTTCATGTATCCTTCCCAGAGGCATGTCCTTCTCGGGGAAATACAGCCATGTCAGGTCCGTCACCTTTTCGCGGTCGAGCATTACCGTCACAATTACAATATCCCTGTATCTTAATTTAGAGGCAGCTTCCATTACATCGACCGGAGCAGCAGGCTGTAGTATCTTTGCAAGGTGTGTCAGCGGAATGCTGGAAATAAATTCCCTGCCCTCGATATCATACTGTTTTCCGTTACTTTCAACCGTTATGCTGCTTACATTAAAGTTCTCATGGTTAACCTTGATTACCCTTGTCTCAGTCGTTACGGAACTTCCCGCTTCCTCTATGCCTTCCTTAAAATTATCGGAAAGCTGACCGATTCCATATGGGGGATAGATAAACTCATCAGCGAGGGTTTTTAAGCTCTTGCCACTGACCTTGGTAAAACCGTTCTTTATGGCCTCCCAAAGAGAAAGACCCTTAATCCTTTCAGCAACCCACTCCTGACTTATCTCTTTACAATCAATCCCCCAGACCTTCTCACTGTACTGTTTAAAATACAGATCAAACATCTTGCGACCGAACCGGCTTACTACCCAGTCTTCAAGAGAGATTATCTCAGGCGGGGTTATTGCATTTTTTACCTTCTCCTTCCAGTAGTCCATAAGTATCTGCAGGCTGGTCAGCATACCCAGGCCGAACATGGCATTTATGGGCTTCAACGGGTAATCGAAATACCTGCCGAACATATAAATCTGACTCGTCCTCGGCACCTTGAGGAATTCACCTTTCAGGAGTTCATTAACGAAACGTTCCAACTTTCTGTTGTGAGTTATGAATCTGTGTCCCCCAAGGTCAAACATGAATCCATTATGCTTGTACGTCTTTGATAGTCCCCCTACCGTAGAATCTCCCTCTACTACCAATACCTTTTCCCCTTCCCTGGACAAAACATAACCTGCTGAAAGCCCTGCAAGACCCCCACCAAGAACTACTATCCCGTTTTGTTTAGAGTTAATATCCAAGTATTGAGCACCTCACTTTTATTATTATTTAGAGTCTGTGTATAAAGTCAAACACTTGCTGTTTTCTGTCATTCCGGCTTGTCCGGAATCGTTATTCAAGAAGGATTCCCGACTCGCTTCACTTGCGGGAATGACAAATGACTGTAGTTTATACACAGACTCTATTTAATTCAGGATTTAAAGGTTTTGAATAAGAGATCAGGAAATCAGAGGGACTACAAAGTGTAGTCCCTCCAAAAATACGTTTATAAACTATGCGTGGCAACTTATCTTTTTTTGCTTTCTTCAGGGGACATTTTAATGATGTTTCTATAAACCTCTTTATACTGCCCATGTTTCATTATAACATCCTTCTTTAATAGAATGCTAATCATTAAAATTATTTATAGTCAGACCTGAAACTTCCGATCTTTTACAACTAAAACCGGGATGTCCGCCCTTTCCACTACCTCCCTGCTGACGCTTCCCATGAATAGATGCGATACCCTTTTGCCTCTTGAACCAATAATAATCATATCAACACCTTCTTCCCCGGCTGTTTCGAGGATCTCATCAGCGGGATGGCCTGACCTGAGAACCGTCTTGATTCCCTTGACGCCTTTTTCTTCGAAAGCCTCCCGGTAGGACTCTAAAATCTTTTTCCCCTTCCTGTCCAGGGCCTCCTGGATATCCGTCTCCTTAATGGTATCCTTTAATGTTGACAATTCCGCCTCTCCGAGCATCCCGTCAATCAAGGAGTATCCCTGCAACTTCTCGACATACACCAGTATAACAGCCTCAGGCATTACACACTTCAGTATGTTTGTAGAAACAGGTATAACTGCCTTGGACCCTGTACTTTCGTCAACAGCAATTAATATCTTCATATCCCTTACCTCTGATGAAAAATTTTATTTACGTTTTTTTTAAAAAAAACGTAAATAAAATTTTTCATCAGAGGTAAGGGATATGAAG
>CAZXDE010000099.1:0-5912 GCA_964639515.1 uncultured Thermodesulfovibrio sp. | reverse complement strand
TTTTAAAATATCATCAAGAAATTTTAATATATCAGTTATGGATGCTGCTTTATTGAATGAATTGCTTCAGAAGGTAAAAGAGGGAACCTTGTCACCTGAGATGGCAGTAGAGGAATTAAGGTCTCTGCCGTTTGAGGCTATTGATTCCTCTCATGTTGACCATCACAGGGCATTAAGACAGGGTATTCCCGAGGTGGTCTTTGCCGAAGGGAAGACCGTAGAGGAAGTTTTGAGGATATCAAGGGCGATCTATAAAAAGAGCAGAAAGCTGCTCATAACACGGGCGGATGAGAATATCCGTAAGGCACTCCGCATTAAAGGGGCAAAGCACTATCCGCGTTCCGGGATTATAATGGCAGGAGGGGCAAAGTCCGGCAGCGGTCTTGTGCTCGTTGTTACAGCAGGCACATCGGATATAGCAGTGGCTGAGGAGGCCTCGCTTACCGCCTCTTTTCTTGGCAGCAGGGTTGAGACGGTTTATGATGTTGGTGTAGCAGGCATACACAGATTATTTGCATACATGGACCTCATAAGGGAGGCAAGGGTAATAGTGGTTGTTGCAGGCATGGAGGGAGCTCTTCCCTCTGTGGTTGGTGGTATTGCAGACAGCGTTGTTATCGGAGTGCCTGCATCAACTGGTTACGGCACTTCCTTTGGGGGGCTTACAGCACTCTTTGCAATGCTCAACTCCTGTGTGCCGGGTATTGCCGTTGTCAATATTGATAACGGCTTTGGGGCAGGATGTCTTGCACACAGGATAAATACAGGGAGTGAAAGATGAAAAGTTGAACTTTCCGGCAGGAATTGTTTTAAATATCCCTATGACGGAACAGACTCCCCTCATGAAACAGTATTTCAGTATAAAGGAAGAACATGCCGACGCCATATTGTTCTTTCGTCTTGGTGATTTCTACGAGATGTTCGGTGAGGATGCCCGAGTGGCCTCCTCCGTCCTCTCGATAGCCCTCACAACCCGTGACAGGGGAAAGGAAAGCCCCACCCCCATGTGCGGGGTCCCTCATTTTGCCGCAGAAACCTATATAACCAGACTGATAAATGCAGGTTACAAGGTTGCCGTCTGCGAACAGGTTGAAGACCCCAGAGAGGCAAAGGGGATTGTAAAAAGAGAGGTTGTCAGGGTCATCACTCCGGGTACGCATACGCCTGAAAATCCAAAAGAGAACAATTTTATACTCAGTTTTTATCCTGACGGCAAGGTCCACGGCATCTCAATAGCAGACCTTTCAACAGGTGAATTCTTCCTTTATGAGACCGACCGTCCGGTTGAGGACGAGATCCAGAGGTTTGAACCAAAGGAGATTCTCTGCCCGTCACACCTCAAGGGTCATTTCCACTATCTGGATACACTGAACAGCTATTTTACGACCTATTATGAGGACTGGTTTTTTGACTACTCTGAGGCATACAGGAAGATGCTTGAACATTTTAAGGTCTATTCCCTTGAAGTCTTCGGCTGTGAGGAGATGAAGGCGGCGGTATCTTCCTCCGGGGCGCTCATCAACTATCTCACGGAAAACCAGAAGGGCGCTGTTGTACTCAGGAAACCTGCTGTGCTCAAGCAGGGTGAGTATATGTTCCTTGATTCCGTTACCAAACGGAACATCGAGTTGATACATAACATGAGAGACGGCTCATCAGAGGGAACCCTGCTTAAAATACTGGATGAAACACTGACGCCAATGGGCGGAAGGTTTCTCAGAAATGCCATATTAAAACCCCTTGTCAACATAGAGGGTATCAGGAATCGTCATGAGGCCGTTGAAAACCTTATAGAGGGCTACGAACTGCAGGAGACCCTGAGAACCTATCTCAGGCAGGTTCAGGACCTTGAGAGACTCTCCACGCGGGTACTCCAGCGCAGTGCAAACGCCCGCGACCTTATTGCAATCAGGACGTCGGTGGCATGTCTTCCTGAAATAAGAGGGGCACTTACGAAGGCCCACTCCCCGCTCCTCAGGAGAATTTCCGGCGATGTGGAGGACTTCAGCGGACTGAAAGACCTGATTGAACGGGCAATTAAGGATGGTCCGCCTAACGGCCTGAAAGACGGCGGGATAATAAAGTCAGGCTACAGGCAGGATGTGGATGAATTCAGGGAAATGTCCACAAAGGGAAAGGACTACATCTCCGGACTTGAGATGAAGGAGAAGGAATCGACCGGTATATCGTCACTTAAGATCGGTTATAACAGGGTTTTTGGTTATTATCTTGAGGTTACGAAATCAAACCTCCATATGGTGCCTGAGCATTACATCAGGAAGCAGACCCTTGTGGGGGCCGAGAGGTATGTAACGCCGGAGTTAAAGGAATACGAAAACAGGGTACTCGGGGCTGAGGAGAGGCTCAAGGCCCTTGAGTATGAAGTCTTCATGGAAGTGCTCGGAGAGGTTGCTCTTTCAATAGAGGACCTTCTCAGGACTGCACAGGCGATAGGAGAGCTTGACTTCCTGCTCTCACTTGCAGTGACTGCAGGAAGATACAACTATAAAAAACCCCTGATTGACAGCACGGGAAGGCTTGAGATTACGGACGGAAGGCATCCTGTGCTTGAAAGGGGCACCTCTGATGAAAAGTTTATCCCGAACAGCGCTTATGTTGATACGGAAGACCACAGGCTCCTGATCATAACAGGTCCGAACATGGCGGGTAAATCAACCTACATGAGGCAGGTTGCACTGATTGTGCTGATGGCACAGGTCGGCTCGTTTGTCCCCGCTGCAGAGGCCAGAATAGGGGTTGTGGACAGGATATTTACAAGAATCGGGGCCTCGGATTATCTTGCAAAGGGCCAGAGCACGTTTATGGTGGAAATGATAGAGACCGCAAACATCCTTTATAATGCAACGAAAGAGAGCCTGATAATACTTGATGAGGTGGGCAGGGGGACGAGTACCTTTGATGGAATAAGCATAGCCTGGGCAATAGCTGAGCACATAGCAAACGAGATTGGTGCAAGGACCCTCTTTGCAACCCATTATAATGAGCTGACGGAACTCGGAATTACATTGGCGGGAGTCAAAAACTATAACATCTCCGTCAAGGAGTGGGGTGATGAGATAATATTTCTGAGAAAGATCGAGCGGGGCCCTGCCGACAAGAGCTACGGGATACAGGTGGCACGCCTGGCAGGGTTGCCCGAGCCTGTGGTAAACAGGGCAAAGGAGGTGCTGAATAATCTTGAAAAATCAGAATTCACTGAATTCGGTACCCCAAGGGTTATGGGCAGGAATACCCGCAAAAAGGCGTCGCAGCTTGACCTGTTTTCAGTAAACTATGAGCCGATTGTAAATAAAGTCCTCGGCATTGACACCTCATCCCTGACCCCTGATGAGGCACTCAAGCGTCTGCTTGAAATCCGGAAGATGGCGGAGGACCTTCAATAGGGTTTTAAAGTGTCATCCTTTCTGTGGAATCATCAACGATACAAACGACGCTGCAAGCTTGATTTTTAGCCTTTTATGTGATATTGTATATTAGCATTGTTTGAATTAAATAAATTTTATCTGTTAAATCAGTACTATCGTATCAACTCTCAAGTGTCATTCCGGCTTGTCCGGAATCAAAAAGGGGTATGATTCCCGACGTAGCGGGAATGACAATTCAAACACCTCGACATTAGCAAGGTTGACATGACGCTACAACTTAAATAAAATTATGGGAAATATACTAATCAATCAATCGGTAGCTATTCTTTGCGACGGGAATAATATTGAACGGAGCATCCACGAGCTTTCCAAATCGAAAAATACAATGATCAATTTCGATAAGCTGATCCCGAAATTACTTAATGACAGAGGGTTGAACAGGCTGCTTTATTTTCGGGAAGGCAAGTCCATTTCTTCCAAATTCGCTGAAAGGCTGCACGAAAATTATTATGGATCGGTTCTCCCGTGTCACAAATCAGCCGATATTCCCCTTTCCATCAAGGCAACACAACTTGCCTCAAAGGTCGACACCATTATTATTATGTCGGGAGATGCGGATTTTGTAGACCTTGTTACGCATCTGAAAGGGGAGGGTGTAAGGGTGGAAATTGCTGCTGTAAGAAAAACAACCGCCAGGATATTAATTGAAGAAGCAGACTATTTTCATGAGATAACCAGGGAAGACTGGTTTATATACAAGGCACCGAGAAAGACAAAACAAAAAAGACCTGACGGTTCACAAGGATAGGATTTAGACAGGATTAACAGGTTTAACAGGATTAAGGCGGTTAATCAAAATATCTCTCTTTAAAAAAGTATCCTGTAAATCCTGTCTAAAATATTTCTTTATTCCAATCTGAGCACACATAATCATGCCGCTTTAAAGCAGATACAGGAGTGCAGCTCATAAGAAGTGCATCTCCTGTACCTGATAATCAAACTGCCTTTATTTCAAACTTAATACCTGTAGTAGTCAGGCTTGAACGGTCCTTCCCTGGGAATACCGAGATACTCGGACTGGGCATCGGTAAGCGTGGTCAACTTTACACCCAACTTCTTCAGATGCAACTGTGCAACCTTCTCATCCAGATGTTTTGGGAGCACGTAAACCTTGTTTTCATAATTGTCGGGGTTGTTCCAGAGCTCCATCTGAGCCATAACCTGGTTCGTAAAACTGTTTGACATAACAAAAGAAGGATGACCCGTGGCACATCCCAGGTTCACAAGACGCCCTTCGGCAAGTATTGTTACGGCCTTGCCATCAGGCCAGATTACCTGGTCAACCTGCGGCTTTATATTTACCCTCTTAAGGGATGGGTCATTAAATACCGAGGCAACGTCAATTTCTATATCAAAATGGCCTATGTTACAGACTATGGCCTGGTCCTTCATCACATCCATATGCTGCCTGCAGATGACGTCCTTGCAGCCCGTGGTGGTAACGAATATATCCGCAATGGGCGCTGCATCCTCCATGGTAACAACTTCATAGCCCTCCATGGCGGCCTGAAGCGCACATATCGGGTCTATCTCGGTAATAAGGACTCTGGCACCCTGACCCCTTAAAGACTGGGCGCATCCTTTGCCGACATCACCATAACCGGCTACAAGCGTTATCTTACCGGCTATCATTACATCAGTGGCCCTCTTTATCCCGTCAAGCAGGGACTCACGGCAGCCATATAGATTGTCGAACTTCGACTTTGTGACGGAATCATTTACATTAAAGGCAGGACAGCCAAGGGTGCCTTCACGCATCATTTCATAAAGACGATGAACTCCGGTAGTCGTCTCCTCGGAAATACCGCGGATTTCCTTCAGATACTGCGGGTAACGGGTGTGAACAATCTGGGTAAGATCCCCGCCGTCATCAAGAATCATGTTAAGCGGTTTTCCGTCAGGCCATAAAATCGTTTGTTCTATACACCAGTCATATTCTTCCTCGCTTTCTCCCTTCCATGCAAATACCGGAATACCACGGGCTGCCATGGCTGCAGCAGCATGGTCCTGTGTTGAAAATATATTGCATGATGACCAGCGAACCTCGGCCCCTAATTCAACCAGGGTCTCTATCAATACAGCAGTCTGTATCGTCATATGGAGACACCCTGCTATCCGTGCTCCACTGAGTGGCTTTTCCTGTCCGTATTCCTGACGAAGCGCCATCAAACCAGGCATCTCGGTTTCGGCAATGGATATCTCCTTTCTTCCCCATTCTGCAAGGGTAATATCCGCCACCTTGAAATCCTCAACAACAATTTTGTCCTCACTCATTAGCTTTAAAACCTCCTGGATATTAAAAGTATCGTAAATACTTATCCCGGCTGGTTGAGCTTACGGAAAGCCCGTTTCCGTATTACCGGTACATAGTATTATCATGTTTCCAGCCAACAATTGCAAGCAAAAGAGTAAAGATTTGATGCCGTAAAGCTCTTCCTTTCATGTTCCATTCCTCCTGGTAAGACC
>CAZXDE010000098.1:0-5976 GCA_964639515.1 uncultured Thermodesulfovibrio sp. | reverse complement strand
ACGGCATTTACACATCTTGACGGGACGGTTGTTCTTTCAAGACAGATTTCCGAGCTTGGTATATACCCTGCAGTTGATCCCCTTGATTCTACATCAAGGGCCCTTGACCCAAGGGTTGTCGGGGATGACCACTATAATGTCTCACGTGGTGTCCAGATAATTCTGCAGAGGTACAAGGAACTCCAGGACATCATTGCAATCCTTGGTATGGAGGAACTTTCAGAAGATGACAAGTTGACGGTTGCCAGGGCAAGAAAGATACAGAGATTCCTCAGCCAGCCATTCTATGTTGCAGAGACATTCACAGGTACCCCCGGGAAGTATGTGAAACTGGAAGATACAATAAAAGGCTTTAATGCTATAATTGACGGTAAATATGATGACATGCCTGAACAGGCATTTTATATGGTTGGTACCATTGAGGAAGTTGAGGAGAAGGCCGTAAAGCTTGGATGGACCAAGGCCTGACATAAAAATATTTAATGGTTAATGATCAAATTAAAAAATGGAGTTTTAAATGGCTGAAAAATTAACCCTTGAGGTGGTATCACCTTATGGTTTGGTTCTGAAAGAAGAGGTTGATGAGGTAGTTGCTACCGGTTCAGAGGGCGAGTTTGGAGTTTTGCCGGGACATGTCCCCCTGGTGACTACCCTGAAGATCGGAATGCTTGTGTGCAGAAAGGGGGGGACGGTAAGTTATGTCTTCATTAACTCCGGATATGCAGAGGTTAATGAAGACAGGGTTCTGATCCTTGCAGACAGTGCCGAACGTGAAGATGATATAGATGTGGAAAGGGCCAGAAATGCAATGAAGCGTGCTGAGGAGAGGCTGAGAAAGCAGGAGCAAATTGACTTTAATCGCGCACAGGCTGCACTTGACAGGGCGATAGTAAGGGTTCAGCTTGCTGAAAAGCAGGGACATCAAAAATCCCTGTAGTTGAAAAAAGCTGAAGCTTCATGTTTTAATATTACTGCCTTTAAACTGACCCGGTGAGGCTGGTAAGGCAGGGGGATTTGAAGATTACTCTTAAAACCGCAATTGATGTATTTAAAACCTTTCTCCTGAAAGCACGGGGAAAGGTTTTTTTATGCCATGTCAAAAGAACTTCTTGACAGCAAGGATATGGACAGGACCATTACAAGGATGGCTCACGAGATTCTTGAGAAGAACAGGGGAGTGGAGAGAGTCTGTCTTGTGGGTATTCAGAGGGGTGGAGTTTACCTGGCTAAAAGACTTGCCGAGAAGATCAAGTTGATAGAGGGGCGGGATGTGCCTGTTGGCGCACTTGATATTGCCCTGTACAGGGATGACCTCAACATCCGCAAGGAATATCCGGCGGTAAGAAAAACAGATATACCTTTTGAGATAACCGGACAGGTGGTTGTGCTGGTGGATGATGTGTTATTTACCGGTCGTTCAATAAGGGCGGCAATGGATGCACTGATGGATATAGGGAGGCCGGCAAGGATTGAACTTGCAGTCCTTATAGACAGGGGACACAGGGAACTACCTGTACGTGCGGACTTTGTGGGAAGGAATATCCCGACTTCTCATGAAGAAAACGTTGAGGTTGAATTTTTGGAAGAGGGCGATAAAGACAGGGTTGTCCTTAACCAGGAATGAGAAAAACGTTATGGGAAGATAAGAGAATAAGGAATATCCTGAAACTTATAATCTGCTATGGAGTGAAGAGATAAGTGAGTGAGACAGGTCAGCAACTCAGGAATAAGGATATTGTAGGCATAAAAGACCTGTCCTGTTATGAGATTGAATTAATTTTAAATACTGCGGTGGGATTCAGGGATGTCCTGCGGAGGGACATCAAAAAGGTTCCGACCCTCAGGGGAAAGACCGTGGTTAATCTGTTTTTTGAACCATCAACAAGGACGAGGACTTCTTTCGAGCTTGCAGCCAAAAGGCTCAGCACGGATGTAATAAATTTCTCCGTCTCTGCCAGCTCCGTGGTAAAAGGTGAAAGCCTGATCGATACAGCCATGACGATACAGGCCCTCGGCGCTGACATTGTTATTATCAGGCACTCCTCCTCTGGGGTCCCACACCTCCTTGCGAGACACCTGAACGCCTCGGTAATTAATGCAGGTGACGGCATTAACGAGCATCCTACCCAGGCGCTTCTTGATGCTTTTACTATTATGGGGAAATATAGCACGATAAAGGGACTTAAAATTGCCATTGTCGGAGATATCCTGCATAGTCGTGTTGCGAAGTCCAATATCTACTGTCTCAGGACCCTGGGCGCAGAGGTAAGGCTGATTGGTCCTCCAACGCTGATTCCTGAGGGGCTTATTGATCCGGAAATAGAGATATTCCATAACATGGAGGAAGGACTCAGGGATATTGATGTTGTTATGATGCTGCGTATCCAGATGGAGAGGCAGGACCGGGGGTTTTTCCCCACTACGGATGAGTATTTCAGGCTATGGGGACTGACCCTGGAGCGGCTTTCTCTTGCAAGGCCGGGGGCAATGGTGATGCATCCCGGTCCAATGAACCGCGGGATCGAGATAGTCTCGGATGTTGCAGATAGTCCGCAATCCGTAATTCTGGAGCAGGTGACAAACGGTATTGCAGTGAGGATGGCAGTGCTTTATCTGCTTTCGGGCAGGAGAGGATGAATCCGATGGTTCTGAAAGGGCTGGATAAAGAGGAGCTTAATAGATGATGGGCAAAAGTTTGAACCTGATAATCAGAAACGGCCATATAATCGACCCCTCACAGGGGATTGACGGCAAGGGAGACCTGCTGGTTGAGGAGGGGAAGATAAAGGAGTTTTCTCAGGGTTCAAGGTTAGGGGTTAAGGATGAATCAAGACATGAGATTATCGATGCCGGTGGTCTCTATGTCCTGCCCGGGCTTGTTGATATGCATGTTCACCTGAGAGAGCCCGGTTATGAGCACAAGGAGACCATAAAGACCGGTACGATGGCTGCTGTAAGAGGTGGTTTTACCAGTGTGTGTTGTATGCCGAATACAAAGCCGGTTAATGACAATGAAACGGTTACCGAGTTTATCCTGAGAAAGGCCTATGCTGAGGGTGCATGTTATGTCTATACCATTGGGGCAATTACCAAGGGTCAGAAGGGCGAAGAGCTTGCCGAAATGGGCATGATGAGAGAGGCTGGGTGTGTGGCATTTTCAGATGACGGCTATCCTGTAATGAATAGTCTACTGATGAGAAGGGCGCTTGAATACTCGAAAGTTTTTGGTGTGACTATAATCTCGCATGCAGAGGACCTGAATCTTTCCTCATGCGGGGTGATGAATGAAGGCACGTTATCACTTATGCTTGGACTCCGGGGGATTCCGGCAGAGGCAGAGGTGATAGCGATAAAGCGTGATATAGAGCTTGCAGCACTTACCGGTGGAAGGCTTCATATCGCCCATGTCTCCACCGCCGGAGGTGTCCGGGCCATAAGGGAGGCAAGGAAGGACGGGATAGAAGTTACGGCAGAGACCTGTCCGCATTACTTTACCCTTACAGAGGAGGCAGTACGTGATTACAATACCAATGCAAAGATGAATCCGCCATTGAGGACGGTCAGGGATGTTGAGGCCGTAAAGAAAGGACTTTCCGATGGTACGATAGATGTTATTGCCACTGACCATGCCCCCCACCACATGGATGAGAAACTCTGTGAGTTTGACAGGGCGGCCCCCGGGATATCCGGTCTTGAAACAGCATTGCCGCTATGCCTCAGTCTGGTTGAAGAGGGGGTGTTGTCCATGAGTGAGCTTGTCAGGAAGATGGCACTGAATCCGGCAAGGATTCTCGGAATGGAGAAAGGAACCCTGAAAAAAGATGCAACGGCAGACATTGTTTTAGTAGACTCCCACAGGGAGTTTACTGTGGATTCCGGAGAGTTTGTCTCCATGGGTAAAAACACGCCTTTTGAAGGCCGGCAACTAAAAGGCGGACCTGTTGTTGTTATGTGTAAGGGAAAGATTTATAACATAGATACCGGAATTCACAAACAGTTATAGTATTTGGCTATTTCCTGTTTAGCCTTTTTTGTCTGTTTTGGGAGGCAGTACAATTTCTGTGCTTGACATGCCTGGTTTTGAGATAATATAATTTAGCGCTTCAGTCGGTTCTTCAATAAGTCCATATGCGGGGGAGGTGGTGTCTTACAAGTGTAGGGCGTCGTATAGTTATTCAGATAAATCATGGGTTGCTCTGGTTGTTATTGAAGAAAACTTTAAGAGTTTCAAAAATTAAGGAGGATTACATGGGAAGACGTTTTAGTGTGTTTACTGTTTTTATGACGTTATTGTTTATTGCAGGCTTTATTTCGATATCGGTTCAGAAAGCTGATGCCGTTCCGTCATTTGCCAGGAAATACGGAACTAACTGCAGCGCATGTCATACGGCATGGCCCATGCTGAATGCCACCGGAAGGGCGTTCAAGGAAAATGGTTACAGGTTTCCCGGAGTTCAGGATAAGGACAGGGCAATCTCCGACACTTTGTATTTGGATAAGACCTTTCCGGTTTCGGCAGTCATTACGGCAAGACCGTACGATGAGAGTAGAAACGGGTACAGGAAGCTGAGTGCGCTCCATGAGGCGGAACTTATGGCTGCGGGGATCCTCTACAAAAACGTATCCGGGTTTATTGAGTTTGAGGCAGCAGCAGACGACAGCAATGATTTTAATGTTGAAATGTCCACGGCTGCTCTGAACTACCACTATTCAGGATTATTCAATCTGCAGCTCTCATACTCCGACATGTTATTGGCCGACCCATACGATACCTACTCTGCACGCAGACTGACGACGGGTAGTTATTCAGTAATTGACCAGGCATTTGGCGGGGATGACAAAGGAGGCACACTTGGCGATTCACGTCAGGTAATCTCTGTATATGGAAGGCCTGTTGACAATGTCTTCTATACTGTCGGACTGAGTGGTGTTGCAGGGGATGCAGAGGGCAAGGACGCAAATAACCTCCATGCAAGGGTGGCTGTGGATGTGCTCCCCAATACAATGGTAGGGCTCTTCGGTGTGACTGGACAGTGGCGGAATCGTGACTTCAGTCGTCTCGGCCTTGATTTTCAGGCAGACTATAATGACTTCAGGTTTATGGGGGTTTTCCTCGGTGCTGAGGATGATAACGCGGTTGGAGTGACGGAAAATAACAATGCATGGTACCTTCAGGCACTGTATGTTATATCAAGGAATTCCAGTCCATGGATTGTTCCTCTTATCCGGATCGACAGTTATGAGAAGAACGACGGTAATGCCGAGTACGATGAACTCACACTTAACTCTACATACTACTTTACCCAGAATATAAAGGGAATAGCCGAGCTCTGGACACAGGTGGATGCCCCCGGCCCGAATGACAGGCGGTTTACGGTCCAGATCACAGCAGCGTTTTAACTGAGTTTCTGCAGAGTTTCTTACCGGAGCGGGGAGTGCACACCTCCCCGCTCTTTTAATACGGACTGGTGGAAATTCCTCTTCTGATTGCTCAGACCGTGAGGGTTCAACGGACCCCTCTTCCTGTATTGTTTCTTTTTTGGTCTTTCTCCTTCATCCATCCTGGCAACATATTATGTGAGGAGATTTATATACCGTGTTCTGTGATATAATTAGAGTCTGTGTATAAACTACAGTAATTTGTCATTCCCGCAAGTGAAGCGAGTCGGGAATCCTTCTTGAATAACGATTCCGGACAAGCCGGAATGACAGAAAACAGCAAGTATTCGACTTTATACACAGACTCTAATTAACGGCAAACATGGAAATAAAATGCTCACGGAGGCTGAATGAAAAAGGCTTTACTTGTTCTTTCAGACGGAATGGTGTTTGAAGGTGAATCCTTTGGCGCTGATGGGGAAACAAAGGGTGAGGTGGTCTTTAACACCTCCATGACAGGCTATCAGGAGATACTTACAGACCCGTCATATAAGGGGCAGATTGTCACCATGACATATACGCAGATGGGCAACTATG
>CAZXDE010000097.1:0-6309 GCA_964639515.1 uncultured Thermodesulfovibrio sp. | reverse complement strand
CCTTCTTCTCTGACACCTTCTTGATTGCGAGCATCTTGTTTATGGCCTCTCGCAGGTTGCTCTCCGAATCGATAAGGAATTGTCCTGAAACTACGGCTATATCACCTTCTTTCAGTCCGGAAAGGACCTGCACGAATCCCTCAGCCTCCGCTCCAAGCTTGACCTCCCTGGGAAGGAACTTGCCGCCTCCCAGGGACGTGATCACTATATTGCGAACACCCGTCCGGATGACCGCTTCAGAGGGCACAAGTATAGCATCCGAGCTGACCTTTGACTTCAGCACGATATTGGCATACATGTCGGGCTTCAGTTTTAACCCCGGATTTTTAAATTCCATCCTGGCCTGCACCGTCCTTGTCTTTCTTGAGAGATAGGGATAAATGAAGGTGATACGGCCCTTGTAGGTGACGCCGGGTTCGTAAGGAAGTGACATCTCCGCCTCCTGACCAACCTTGAGAAAAGGGAGTTCGTATTCATAGAAGGAGACCTTCACCCACACACGGGAAAGGTCGGCGATGGTATAGAGCTTCATCCCGGGATTCACCCTCATGCCTTCGAAGACGGGCTTCTTTATCACCGTACCGGTGGCAGGTGAATGGAGAAGCATACTCTTCTGCACCTCTCCCCGTTCCTCCAGCACCTTTATCTGACCTGGATCGATATCCATCAACAGGAGCCTCTTCCGCGTGGACTCAAGAAGCGTATCTGCACCCTTCACCACATTCACGAATGCTGAATCGGAAGTCTTCTCCTTGAACCGAAGCGCCTGAAGGTACTCCTCCTGGGTGGCAACCAGTGCAGGGGAGTAAATGGAGAGAAGTTTCTGACCCTCGCTGACCTCCTCACCGGTCGTGTCGACATAGAGTTTCTCCACCCAGCCCGATATCTTCGTATTGACGTCCGTGACGAGTTCCTCGTCATATGTGATATAGCCAACAGTACGGATCGTAGCAAAGAAGGGACGTTTCGTGACCTTCCTGGTCCGAACCCCCATGTCCTGCACAGTGATGGGGTTTATCTTGATTACACCCTCATCCTCTTCCTCAGCCTCATCTTCATACACCGGAATCAGTTTCATCCCCATGGGAGACTTTCCGGGTTTGTCACTGATATAGGTCGGGTCCATTGGGGCCTGCCAGTACTTTATCTTCCTCTCCGCTTTCGCTGACTTTCCTTCACCCCCCTTACCGGCTGTGACACCGGAAGACGTGGAGGCCGGATTCCCATTCCCACTGAAGGCAAACCACAGGATCCCCGCCAACAGCAGGAGCGCCAGGACACCAACTGTAATGAAGACCTTTTTAATTTTAACTGCCATCTTTATTTCCTCCGTTCATTTTCATTATCCAGTGGACAAGCCGTCAACCGGCTGCTATCTAAAACAGCCTCTTCCCAATTGCTGCTTCAAGCTCTGCAAGTTCGTTTTCATAGTCGGTGATGAACCGGTAATAATCTATCTTATAGTTATACAGGGTTATCTGGTTATTAACGAGGGTTATAAAATCCACCTTGTTCACCTTGTATCCGGAAATGGCGGATTGCAGTGACATCGTACTCTGTGGAATTATCCCGGTACCGAACAGCTCGATCTGCTGCTCATTCTCCTCTATCTCGGTCAGGATATCTTTTATCCTGAAAAAGATATTGTTCTTCATTGAGTTATACTGCGCTGTGGCCTTCCGGATATTTGCATCCTCTTCCGCCACCTTCCTGCTCTCCTTTGTCTTGTACCACAGGGGAATATTTATCGTTACAAATGCAGAAATAAAATCGGTTCTTTCAACCGTTGCACCATCGTCACGCTGTCCATAGCCTATTCCGACATCGAAATCCGGATAAAAATCCTTTTTAGCAAATTTGTAGGCAAACCGGTATCGCTTAATCAAGTGCCGCAACCCAAGCAATACCGGACGGTTCTTTACAGCTATCCGCTGCAGACCTTCAAACGTCAAGTTGAAGCCGGTTTGCCTTACCTCCCCTATTTCTTCAAAGGGCATCTGAACGGGACGGTTCAGGAGGGTGTTCAGTCGTGCTATCGCGGTCTGCTTCTTTTGCCTCAGAGAGATTAAACGGTCAATCATCCTTGAAAGCTCTACCTGGGACTTTAACACATCCTGCTGCAACCCCTTGCCAACGGCATATTTGGTCTCCGCTATTTTTATGAATTCCTTTAAAAGTGCCTTATTATTTTCGGTTATCTCGATTGCCTTGTTTATAAATGAAAGATTATTGTAAACAACCTTAACCTGTCTTACAATATCATTCTTCTTTTCCATATACTCTTTTTTAACAATCTCCAGTTCCTGCACAGCCATTGCCCCCTTTAATGCTAACTTGCCGGGAAAAGGAAACTTCTGCATAATGGACATCTGCTTCTGGGTCATCGGCTCCTGGTTAAATTTGAAGCTGTCCAGCGGCACGTTGACAAGCGATAGTTTTAACCGCGGGTCATCAAGAGATTCAGCCTGGGAAGGTCTTTCCCTGTATACCCGTATCTTCTCTTCATATGCCTTGAGTTCCGGGTTGTTTTTGACGGCTTCTTCTATCAATCCGGTTAACCTTTCTTTATAATCCGGCCCCCCGGCAAAAGCCCAGCCGGCATTTATAATCATCAGAGAGATTATTATAGAAACAGCTAATTTCCTTTTCATAAATGTCAAACCCCGTTTACCTTAATTTGTATTTTTTCTGGTTGTATTAAACATGAAGATTGTGAATACAGTATGAAGGAAATGTGAAAAAAAGTTGAGAAACCGTACTGAATCAGTATCCTCATAGAAGTCCCTCCCCCCCCTGAATAACTGTAGTGACCGGCAACAGGTGCCGGCAATTTCCATTTTCCCCTGCTATTATATCCTTATTGTCTCATTTTGAGAAAGGTCTATGGGGAGATTGATTCATATAATCTTCATAGTATTCCGGTACGGTAATTTGTAAACCGGATACGGATAGAAAAATACAAGGGGGGATATTAATAATGGACCACGGTAAACATTCAGGGCATGAAAAGCATGAAAAAAGTCACGACATGCACGAAGGTCACGATATGGAGCGCGATGAACACGCAACGCATAAGGAACACAAGGGCCACGACCATAAAGACCATCACGCCCATATGGTAGCCGACTTCAGAAAAAGGTTCTGGATATCCCTGGTTGTCACGGTTCCAATCCTTATGCTTTCACCCCTGGTCCAGGAGTTTATAGGGATCGGTGAGTCCATCCGGTTTCCAGGTGACATGTACCTGCTCTTCGGCCTTTCGTCTTTTGTCTTCTTCTACGGTGGATACCCGTTTCTCAAGGGGCTCTTCGACGAACTGAAGGCAGCCAAACCAGGGATGATGACCCTGATCGCAATAGCGATTACAACGGCATATGTTTACAGCAGCGTGGTCGTCTTTGGATTAAGCGGAAAGATATTCTTCTGGGAACTCGCAACACTTGTTGACATCATGCTCGTCGGTCACTGGATAGAGATGAGATCTATAATGGGCGCCTCGCGCGCACTTGAGGCACTGGCAACGCTCATGCCGTCGGAGGCACACCTGCTAATGCCCGACGGCAGCGTAAAGGACGTGCCGCTGGAGCAGCTTAAGCCGGGTGACAGGGTTCTGGTAAAGCCCGGGGAGAAGGTCCCGGCTGACGGTGATGTCGTTGACGGCAGGTCATCGGTAAACGAGTCCATGCTTACAGGAGAATCAATGCCTGTAACAAAAACAGCCGGCACGAAGGTAATAGGCGGTTCCATAAACGGCGAAGGGTCGATTACCGTTGAAATAAAAAAGACGGGTAAGGATTCATTCCTTTCACAGGTAATTAACCTCGTAAGGGAGGCCCAGGAGAGCAAGTCAAAGACTCAGGACCTGGCAAACACGGCCGCCTTATGGCTCACGATAATAGCCCTGGCAGGCGGTGGAATTACATTGTTCGTATGGCTGGTCATAATGCATAAGGACTTTGCCTTTGCCCTTGAGAGGACTGTTACGGTAATGGTTATAACCTGCCCTCATGCATTAGGACTTGCTGTACCCCTGGTAGTTGCCGTCTCCACCGCGCTCTCTGCCAAAAACGGGCTGCTGATAAGAAACCGTGTTGCCTTTGAGAGGGCAAGGAATATTCAGGCCATCATATTCGACAAGACAGGTACTCTCACAGAGGGCAGGTTCGGCGTTACCGATACGATTATCCTTTCAGATAATATGGACGAAAAGGAACTCATCAAGTATGCCGCATCCGTAGAGGCACACTCGGAACATCCCATAGCAAAGTCTATCGTGAATTCTTCCGAAACATATCCCGTCGAGGAGTTTATGGCAATCCCCGGCAAAGGGGCCGAGGGAAAGGTAAACGGCAGGGAAGTAAAGGTTGTAAGCCCCGGCTTTCTGAGAGAGAATAACATGACAATCACTGATAAACGAATTGACGAATTGTCATCTCAGGGGAAAACGGTTGTTTTTGTAATAGTTGACGGAGAGTTAAAGGGTGCAATAGCGCTGGCTGACATCATCAGGCCTGAATCAAAGAAAGCAATCGCCATGCTCAGGGAAAAGGGCATCAAGTGTATGATGCTTACAGGCGACAACCGTCAGGTTGCAAAGTGGGTGTCGGAAGAACTGAATCTGGACGATTATTTTGCCGAGGTTCTTCCTCATGAAAAGTCGGAAAAAGTAAAAGAGGTCCAGCAGCGGGGACTGGTGGTTGCAATGACAGGCGATGGCGTAAACGACGCCCCTGCACTTGCACAGGCGGATGTCGGCATTGCCATTGGAGCAGGAACAGACGTGGCTGTGGAGACAGCGGACATCATCCTTGTAAGGAGCAATCCCCTTGATGTTGTAGCCATTATCGGTCTTGCCCGCGCAACGTACAGGAAGATGATCCAGAACCTTGCATGGGCAACAGGCTACAACGCATTTGCAATACCCCTTGCAGCAGGGGTACTCTATAAATACGGAATACTGCTCAGCCCGGCAATGGGTGCCGTGCTGATGTCTTTGAGTACAGTGATTGTGGCAATAAATGCGAAGTTTTTAAAAGTAAAAAAGGCTGGGTGATACCCGCGATCAGGAGATAGTTCAAATGGCTTGTATCCCCGGACAATATGTGGTATGATTTCACAAAGAAAGGAGGTGAGAATCAATGACGATCAAAAAGATTACAAAAAAGAAGGCCCTTACATGCAAGTGTCACAGTTCATGTTAGGAATTTAAAAACTGCAACACATAAACTTATGGAGAGAGGAATGAAGAGAATATTCTTTATAACTACCCTTGTAATTGCGTTAAGCGCAACCCTGTTGACAACAGGCTATGCGGATACCAAGGCAGAGACTGCAGGTTATGGCCATGCACAGATGAACAGTAAAGGCAGCATGGAAGGACAGCCGGGGCACATGGAAAAGTGTGCAATGATGATGAAACATGTAATGATGATGAAGATAACGGATATGTTGAAGAAAACAATGGAGATACAGAAAAAGCTGCTGCTGGAGCCTGCAGAGAGTGCAAAGAAAGAGATGATCAGGGAACTGGATTTGATGATTGCAAGCCTGGATAAGATGATGTCAAGAATGCACATGATGATGAAGAACAAAATGGGGGGTGCCGCAGGAGGGTATCCTGCAGTGGAACACCAACACAAAAAAGAAACTGATGCCGGCAAGTAATAAAAACTCCCCGCCGCAGAGACGGCGGGGTATTATTAAATTCAAATCCACTATCCCTTTTTTCCAAGGAGGGCTTAATAGAGTATGGGATTAACCATAAGAAAAGACCCTGTATGCAAAATGGATATCAGCGGGTTTAATGACCCGGAGACAACCGTTTACAAGAAAAACCCCTATTTCTTCTGCTCTGAAAAATGCAGGGACAGATTTCTTGACAATCCTGAACTATTCATTTCCGAAACAAAAAAAACCACCGGGATTTATTGCAAGGCCTGCCGGACGGAGATACATGATGGAGTTTATATAAAGGACAGCGGTCCCTATTGTTGTGAAAAATGCTATTTCAGGGACAGGTTCCTCGGAGGCGTCCTTGAAAAAATGGAGGGGGTATACCTTGCCACCATAGAGGCATTTGTAAAGGCGATAGACACAAGGGAACATGAAGTTGGAGATCACTCCTACCGGGTTACACAGTTTGCCATGGTCATGTCCCGGAAAATCGGGATAACAGGGAGGGACCTTGTAGATATCTACTGCGGCTCGCTACTGCATGACATAGGCAAGATAGGCATACCCGACTCCATCCTGCTGAAACAGGGAAAACTCACTGAGGAAGAGACTGCTGTAATGGCACAGCATCCTGAA
>CAZXDE010000096.1:0-6448 GCA_964639515.1 uncultured Thermodesulfovibrio sp. | reverse complement strand
GGGTTGTGACTATAAAAAAGTCCTGGAAACGGAAGAGGCGGGGAAAGAGGGATAAGGAGTGATGGAGTTGAGGAGAATAGCTTCACGATGCCTTCAAGATAGCCTCAAGTTTAAGAAAGAGAAAGAAAAGACTTTAGATTTTAAAAATCGTGAGTAATCTCGAAGTAATCGAGAGGCAAAAAGAAGTTTTCAGCTTCACGATGCCTTCAAGATAGCCTCAAGATTAAGAAAGAAAAAGAAAATATTTTTAGATTTTAAAAATCGCGAGAAATCTTGAGGTAATCGAGAGGCTAAAAAAAGTTTTTGCGATATTACAATATTATGAAGAAACCCACAAACATCTATCTCATTGACGGAAATTCTTACGTCTATCGTGCCTTCCACGCAATTAAAGGATTGAGCAACTCAAAGGGGTTTCCTACAAACGCCATCTATGGCTTTATCAACACGCTTCTCAAGATATTGAGAGAAAAGGAGCCGGATGCTGTCGTGGTCTCCTTTGATTCGCCCCTTCCTACAGAGAGACACAGGGTATATGCGGAGTACAAGGCCCAGAGGCCTCCGGCCCCTGATGAGCTGATTATGCAGATGCCCTACATAAAGAAGATTATTCAGGCCTTCAGGATAAAGATATACGAGGTGCCGGGGTGTGAGGCCGATGATGTGCTTGCCACCCTGTCGGTCAGGTCTGCCTCTCAGGGGGTCGATGCCTATATCGTTTCCGGTGACAAGGATATGCTCCAGGTTGTGGACGGACACATCCGGATATATGACACGGTGAAGGACCGTGTCATCGGCAGGGCGGACGTTATAGAGAGGTTCGGTATCCCTCCGGAGCGGATCCCGGAGGTTATGGCCCTCACAGGTGACACGGCAGACAATATCCCGGGTGTAAAGGGCATTGGCGAGAAGACTGCCTGCGAGATTCTGAAGGAGCATACACTTAATGACATTCTTGACAAGCCTGAACTGATAAAGCGGGAGCGTTTGAGGAAGCTCATTGCGGAAAACAGGGATTCCATACTCATGAGTTATGCCCTGACAACAGTTGACAGAGAAGTTCCCCTTGATTTTGATGTGAATGAATGTATACGCCGGGAGCCTGACCGGCAGGAGCTGCTCAATCTCTTCAGTGAGCTTGAATTCGGGACTTTTCTTAAATTAATCCCGCCTCAGAGTGTCTCCGGCAGCTATGAGACAGTGTCGGAATCAGGGCGTCTCCATTCCCTGCTAAATGCCATGGATGGCTCCTTTGCCTTTAATGTGGAATTCTCGGGCACCCACCCCGTCAGTGCAGAGGTGATCGGTATCTCTTTTTCTTCCGGGAAGGGCCGGGGCTATTATGTGCCCATTGCCCACCACTACCCTGAAGCCCCCGGACATCTGGATGCCGCTACAGTCCTTGAGGCATTCAGACCGCTTTATGAGAACGAATCAATAAGGAAGATCGGGCATGATTTAAAGACTCAACTCCTCATCCTGAGAAGCCAGGGCATTGATCTGAAGGGTGAGCTTTATGATACCATGGTTGCCTCATACCTCCTTAATCCGAATAAACAGAACCACAGCCTTGAAGAGGTCGGCCTTGAGCACCTCTCCCTTAGAATCAGGACATTTAAAGATGTTGTTGGAAAGCGCTCTTCCCTTGCTGCGGTGAGTATTGAAGAGGCAACAGAGTTTTCAGCTTCCAATGCCGCCGTTGTCATGGAGTTGGAGGGGATACTCTTTAAAAAACTGAAAGAGGAGGGGCTTGAGGGTCTTTATTCCGGAATCGAGATGCCCCTGATAAGGGTTCTTGCCGATATGGAGGAGGCTGGTATAAAAGTGGATACAGCACTCCTGAGTGACCTTTCCGGAGAGCTTGAGCGGGAGCTGACGGCACTGAAGACAAGGATATATTTTCTGGCTGGTGAGGAGTTCAATATCAACTCACCCCGGCAACTGGGTGCAGTATTGTTTGATTCCCTTGGCCTGAAGCCCGGGAAGAAGACAAAGACAGGATATTCCACTGAGGTCGGTGTCCTTGAGGAACTTGCCCTCATGCATGAGCTGCCCGGTGAGATACTGAACTGGAGGACGCTCAGCAAGCTGAAAAACACCTATGTTGACTCCCTTCCAAAGCTGGTCAGTCCGGTGACAGGCCGTATTCATACCTCTTTCAACCAGACCGTAACCGCCACCGGCAGGCTCAGCAGCAGTGACCCTAATCTGCAGAATATACCCATCAGGGGGGAGTGGGGCCTAAGGATAAGACAGGCCTTTATTGCTGAGGAGGGTTTTTTTCTGCTCTCTGCCGACTATTCCCAGATCGAGCTGAGGATACTTGCACATCTGAGCAGGGATGAAGGGCTCATTGATGCCTTCAGGCAAGAGATAGATATTCATACAAGGACTGCGGCGGAACTGTTTGGCGTTTCCAGGGAGCAGGTGACCCCGGAGATGCGGAGGGTGGCCAAGACAGTAAACTTCGGTGTTGTCTATGGTATGTCTGCCTTTGGCCTCTCAGGGGCCATAGGCTCCTCAAGGGAGGATGCCAGGGTCTATATTGAGCAGTATTTTGAGAAGCACCCCGGTGTCAGGCGTTATGTGGAGCAGATAATTGAGGAGGCAAAGAGGGTTGGATATGTGAGGACGCTCTTTGGAAGGAAGCGGGATATACCTGAACTGAGGAGCTCAAATGCCCGGAAGCGTGCGTTTGGAGAGAGGCTTGCCATGAATACCCCCATACAGGGTACGGCAGCCGATATCATAAAGAAGGCCATGATAAATACAAGCAACAGGCTTAAAGCCGAAGGGCTTAAAAGCAGGATGCTCCTTCAGGTCCATGATGAACTCGTCCTTGAGGTAAAGGAAGACGAGCTCCAGCCTGTAAAGGACCTCGTCAAACACGAGATGGAGAATGCCGCTGTACTTTTAGTGCCCGTCAGGGTCGATATCGGGTATGGTAAAAACTGGGCTGAGGCCCATAGTAGTTAGTCACTGGAATTGACAAAAATAATGTTTTATTTTAGAATATAAGTACCTGAGATTTGTTATTATTTGTTGGGGGAACATGTCAATAGCGTGTTAACGAATAATAGTGACGGATACCTTGGGCGGATAGCTCAATTGGGAGAGCGCAGCCCTTACAAGGCTGAGGTCACAGGTTCGATCCCTGTTCCGCCTACCATATCCTTTTCTTTACCCGGTACACGGGGGGAAAATGGCGTGTAGCCATGAAGTGGGCTAAGATACACGAAGAAAAAGGCAATTAAACTTGTTTTTCAGTTAGTGAACCTTAGCGACTAAATATCGGGTAGTATAAAGCTCCTCAATTATAATCATGTAATTGAAAGAGCGGAGCTGTATCTGAAAACGGAAAAAAAAGAAGTTGAGGAGTTCAGGAGTGGTGGAGTAAATTGCTTCAGGATAGACTCAGGAAAAGAAACAGGAAGAGAAATTCTTGTCTTTTAAAATCGGGAGTAATCGCGAGGCTAAAAAATTCTTGAGCTTCACGATGCCTTCAAGATAAGCACAAGATAAGAAACAGAAAGAAGATATCTTGGTTCTTAAAAATCGTGAGAAATCTCGAAGTAATCGTGAAGCTGAAAAAAAGAAAGTTCAGGGGTGTTGGAATTCACGAAGATTTGAGGATAAAACAAAATTTTATTAATTGCCTTGTCAGCTAACTCCTCAACTCCTAAACCCTTTAACTCCATAACTCTCTTTTTATAATCCCACCTGACATTAAACCTGAAACCTGACGATGTTTTTTAAAAATATCAAAACTGATGCATGCTATATTAACTTTTTTTAATAATTGGCAAAGAATTTTAAGGAGCAGGGAGTCAATATCATATTATAACTCCTAAACCCTTAACTCCATAACACTAAAACTTCTTATGGAATTATGACGGAAAACAACAACCCTCCTGACTTTGATCTGAAACGTTACATAGCGATAATCCGGAAGAGGAGATATCCCGCCATTCTGGTTGCGCTCATAGTAGCCTCAATCTTTACGTGGGGGAGCTTTATCTGGCCCAAGTCCTATGAGGCAAGCTCTACGGTCTTTATAGAGCGGGGCTCTCTCATGACCCCTCTGCTGGCAGGGGTAGGGGTCTCCGGAGGGATGGAGGAAAGGCTGAGAAACCTCAGTGACGGTATCAGGTCCAGAAACATTATTGACCGTGTTATAAAAGAGCTTGATCTTGATGCAGGTATACAGACTCCTGATCAATATGACGGTCTTGTTAAAAATATCAGGCGAAATCTGAGTGTAGCATTGACAACTGACAGGTCAAGAAGGTCTATAGACCGTTTTAAGGTTTCATACACGGGAAGAGACCCGAAGATAGTCAGGGATTTGGTCAACACCATTGTTAAGGAGTACATAAATGAAAACCTGAAGTATACAAGGACTGATGCCTATGAAGTTTATGACTTCATAAAAGGGCAGCTTATGGATTACAAGAAAAAACTCGAAGAATCCGATGGCGCTATCAGGGCGTTCAGGGAGAGAAATCCGAACATGATCCCGCGGAGTGAGACCACAATACTCGCAAGAATAGATAAGTTCCAGACAGACAGGATAGCTACTGAGATCAGTTTAAAGGAACTCATGAAGAAGAGTGAGAATCTTCGGAAACAGCTTTCCGGTGAAAAAGAGCTTACCGTTGCCTTTGTATCAAAAGAGGGTACACCTCATGATAAATTGAACTATCTTAACAACCGGCTTATGCTCCTGATGACAAAATATACCGACAACTATCCTGCGGTAATAAAGTTAAAGGCCGAGATTGAAGAGCTTAAGCGGGAGATAGCACGACAATCAACGAGCTCACGCAGGGATGTGAGCATGGACAGCATGAGTACCGAGACCTCAGCCATGAACCCCATATACCAGTCGTTAAAAGAAGACCTTGCAAAGACAAATGCCGAGATAGAATCTCTTAAGGAAAGGTCTTCCGAGCTATTGAGGCAGCAAAAAATAGCGCAGGGAGTTCTTGGACGTATGCCCAGAGAGCAGGAGCAGTGGGTAAAGCTTCAAAGGGACCGTAATGTGTATCAGAAAATATATGACGACCTGTTGGTGAAACTCCAGAATGCCCAGGTTTCAAAGGACATTCAGCTCAGTAATAAGGCTGCAACCTTCAGGGTGGTGGACCCGGCGTATCTCCCTCTCTATCCTGTTAAGCCTGACAGGGTAAAGATGATAATGTTGGGAATATTCATGGGGATTGCCTCAGGAGTTGCCGTTGCATATGCACTTGAGACTCTTGCCGGGACATTTAAGGATGAAACCTCAATTGAAAACAGGTTCAAAATACCCGTACTTGCCTCTATTCCGGAGATACTTACAGAGGCAGATAAACTGAAGATAAAAAGACGCGACAGAAAGGTCTTTGCTGCCGCAGGTCTTTATCTTGTGGTTATACTGGCGGCCTTGGCAGGAGAGGTCCTCTACAGATATATGGGGATTAAACTTATTAATTTTTGATGAAGTCGTAAAAAGCCGGAAAACAGCGTTTTTTGTCATTGCGAGCGGAGCGAAGCAATCTCTAACCGTCTGATTTTAAAACAGATTGCTTCGTTGCTTTGCTCCTCGCAATGACGGTGGTGGACTTTTTTCGGGAATATCAAACATAGTTTGTTCTGGACGCTGATGATGAGGAATATTTAATGAGCCGCATAGAGAGAGCCATGGAAAAGGCTGCAAAGATAAGGGGATCTGCTGAACGATCCCCTTCAGTGGATAAGCCCCCGGCTATTCACAGGGATCAGCCGCGTCTTGAGGGCATTGAGACGGTAATAGACAAGGCCATGACGGATAAATGTATAGTCACTCTGGTGGAGCCTCAATCTCCGGCTGCCGAACAATACAGAACACTGCGTGCAAGAATTCTGAAGGCGATAGCAACTAAAGATGACTCCGGCAATACCATTATGATTACAAGCTCGGATAAGAGAGAGGGAAAGACAATAACAGCAATCAACCTTGCTGTTGCCATGGCAAATGTGGTTGATTATCCTGTGGTTCTCGTTGATGCTGATTTAAGAAACCCTTCCGTGCACGGATACCTTGGTATTGAGCCCGAATACGGTCTCAGCGATTACCTTACCGGCAAGGTAACTCTCTCCGATATCCTGCTCAGGACGGGCATAGGAGAGCTGATTATCCTGCCTGGGGGACTCCCGCCTGAAAACCCGGCAGAACTCCTTTCTTCGGAAAGGATGAAAACTCTTGTACATGAATTGAAGCTCAGGTATAGAGAGGGATACGTAATATTTGATTCATCCCCCGTACTCTTAACATCAGACCCCCTGTCTCTGGGCAGTTTGATGGATGGTGTCCTTTTTATAATCCACGCAGCCCTGACCTCTGAAAAGAGCGCATCTGAGGCTATATCTCTTATGAAGGGCTGCAATATTTTCGGTATCGTATTCAATGACGTGCAAAACTATCCTG
>CAZXDE010000095.1:0-6586 GCA_964639515.1 uncultured Thermodesulfovibrio sp. | reverse complement strand
GGGTCGGCAGGGACGACTACCGTCATATTCGGCAGGGAAGTCATCAAAGAGAGGTCTTCCAGGCCAAAATGCGTAAACCCTTCAAGACCATATGTAAATCCCCCGCCTACCCCAACGAGTTTTACATTTAAATTATGATAAGCGATATCAACCCTTATCTGCTCAAATGCCCTCATTACCAGGAAAGGGATAATCGAATAGCAATAAACATTCTTGCCGCATAAAGAGAGACCGGCAGCTAAGCCGATCATGTTGGCCTCTGCCACACCTGCATTATAAAATCTGTCAGGGCATCCTGCCTTAAAATTATCAAAGAGTTTGAACCCCAGATCAGCGGTGAGAACTAAAAGATCATTCTCCTTTTGAGACAACTCCTCAAGGGTCCTCACAAATGCCGTTTTCACTGAAGCAATTCCTTCAAGGCTTCTTCATATTCCTCATCATCCGGCGAGCGATAATGCCAAAGCACCTGGTTTTCCATAAATGATACTCCCTTGCCCTTCACTGTATGCAGGATTAAAACATTTGGTTTTTCAGTTGACAGAGAACTCAGGGCATCGAAAATCCGCCTGAAATCGTGTCCGTCGATTTCCTGGACATGCCACCCAAAAGCTCTCCATTTTTCTCCAAGTGGTTCCAGCCCCAGGATATCCTCTGTGTCTCCCAGGGCCTGCATCCTGTTATAATCCACAAGGGCCGTCAGATTATCAAGCTTATGATGCCCGGCAAACATAACGGCCTCCCAAACCGAGCCTTCATTTAATTCACCATCACTCAACAACACATAGACTCTATAATGTTTATTGTCAACCCTGCCTGCAAGGGCCATCCCTGCTGCAATGGAAAGCCCATGTCCCAGGGAACCGGTAGAGACCTCTATCCCCCGGCTTAAATCCTGCGCCGGGTGTTGCTCCAGGGTCCCACCGTTGACGGCAAATCCATTCAGGTCTTCCCTGCTCATAAAACCCCGTTCAGACAGGACGGCATACAGGGCCGGGCAGGCATGACCTTTACTCAGAATAAACCTGTCCCTGTCAGGGTCGACAGTGGTCTCAGGTGAGGTATTTAAAGACTTAAAGTATAGGGCTACAAGGATTTCGACAATTGAAAAACAAGGGCCGATATGAGGACTCCCGGTTTTATGGATCATGTTTAAAACAGAGAGCCGGACACGCCTGGAGATTTCTTCATATTGCAAAAAGTCATCCTCGATTTCCATACAGGTTCCTTTCACATCCTTGTCTTTACAAGGGTCAGAAGAGTTTCAAGTATTATCCTTATATCAGTCAGAAACGACCGTTCATCAACATATTTTAAGGCAAGTCTCATTTTTCCCGGCTTGATCTTTTCCCTGTATGCCTGATGGGGATCAGGACTTCCCTTCAAAATCTCCCCTTCGTTATGAAAGGTAAGCGAGGCCCAGTCAGTAATACCCGGTCGTACCTCCAATATCCTTCTCTCCTCATTCGTATAAGTCTCCACTTCCATCAGGACTTCAGGCCTCGGCCCCACAATACTCATATCTCCTTTTAATACATTAACAAGCTGAGGCAGTTCATCAAGCTTGTATTCCCTGAGAAACTTACCAACCCTTGTAATCCTTGGGTCATCAGAGGCAGTAGAAGGCCCTCCAGACTTCTCGGCATCAGCCACCATCGTCCTGAACTTGAAAATCCTGAAAGTCTTCCCATATCTGCCAACCCTCTCCCCGCGGTAAAAGGCAGGTCCCGGAGAGTCGAATTTAATGAATATAATCAAAAAAAATATCAGGGGACCCAAAAGCATAAGCCCGGACAGAGAGGTTATTATATCAAAAGTCCTTTTCAGAAAACCGTCCAATCTCTTCGTCACTTACCTCTCCTGAATTATCCTGAAAAATCCCGGGAGCCTGAGCCCGAATCTTTTAACCCTCTCCCCTTCTCCGACTTTAACAAAACCCGCCTTCTCAATTACTCTGATCGATGACAGATTACCATGCTTGACAACATACCAGAAATTACGGCCGGCCCTGCCCTTTGACAAAAGAATCTGCTGTATTGCAAACGAAGCAATACCCCGTCTCAGGTGCTCGGGATGAGTCCATATATCCCCGATCTGGAGGTCATCCCCGGACATAAAAGGGAACCTGAAGTACCCGGGGAATATGCCTGACCGGTGCACCAGATTTCCTCCCTGATAGACGAGGAAGAGCCTGTAGTCGCTGTTTCTGAAGACATGCAAATGATGCATTGCCCACCAGGCAGCAAAGGGTGTTAAGGGTATTCCCGAAGGAACAATACTCGATATCTCAGGATGCCAGACTTTAAAGGTATATTGACTCTCCAAGGCCAAATCCACCTGATTTATATCTTGTGACTCCTTGCGATAAAAGAAATATTCCATTAAAAAATCTGCCCTTTTCCGGATCCGGAAATAAAAAGCATCAATATAGAAAAGGAAGTGATATGATAGACTCTGAACGGTTTTAATTTCGCAGTATATTCACCTGGATGGTGAATTGCGAAATTACCTCGGAGTCCCGGCCGGATGCCGGGACGAGAATGAGTTCAGAGTCTGTCATATCGCTTTCAACAACCATTCATCTCCGAATTCAGGCTTTTACAAGCTCTGTTGCTGCCTCTTTCCGGCAATCCTCTCCAGATAATCAATCATACCCGTATACACACGCCCTGCCGAGAAACGTTCCTCAAACAGCCTCCGGGCATTTTCACCCATCTTCCGTCTCTGCCGGGGATTATGATATAAGTTTAAAACAGCACTTGCAAGACTCTCCTCATCGCCTGCCTCATAAGCAGATCCACAATAATTTTCCGAAATAATTGACTCCAACTCTCCGCGAAGACTTGAGATCACGGGTAACCCGCCACAGAAGTATTCAAATACCTTATTGGGCAAGCCCTGGGAAGCGTTCCTGGCATATGCCGCCAACCCGGCATCCGACATTTCCATTAATACTTTAATTGTTGCAGGAGAAACCCAGCCAGTAAATATTACATTCTTTAATCCCGTACCGCGATACTGCAAGGAAGACATCTTCCTGCCGTCGCCACACAGAACAAACTGGATTTTCCTGCCATCCGTCTGTCCCAGTAATCTTGCAGCGTCTATCACCGTCTCTATATCATAGGAAGCTTCAAACTGACCAAAAAAACAACATATAAAACTCTCAGGGTCGACACCACGGTCAAGAAGAAATTGCCTTTCCGATTTTATCCGGTCTCCACTTAAGGATTTGTCCAGGGATGCCAGCGGGAATACTGCATCTGTCTCTGAACGTTTACGGCCTGCATAAGTCAGTCCCCAATCCAGGTAACCGGCAGATACTGCTGTTATTGCATCTGCTTCCCGGAAGATACGCCGGTTGCTATTAAATGCCGGCCATAATACAACCCGTCCAAGCCAACGTAATCCATGAGGAATTATACTCAAAAAAATATCCGGCCATAAATCACGGACATCAATTACAACCGGTATATTATGACATCCGGCATATTCTATTGCAACCCTGCACATTCCCGGAGCCGGCAGCGCGCTGAGAATAATATCAGGAGGCTTTTCATCTTTAATACGCCGTCTGAACGCGCGGGCAATCTGATGATTAAACCAGAGCCTGCTAAAGCTGATATTCTTCCTGTATCCTTTTGCATACAGCAGTTCAATCCTGTATCGGTCATTGACTTCAACCACGCTGTCCTTCTCAGCCCGCTGTCTTTTGTAAGCATGAACAAACGTAGGTGCCCACCTGACAACATGGTGACCACGTTCTGACAGCATATCTGCCAGAATCCCGTAGCGGAATAATCTTGTCTGCCCATCAACAGGAAGCAGTTCTCCAATATGTATAAGCCATATCTCCATGTCTATTAAGTTGAATCCCGCTTCGGTGATAAAAAGCCACAAACAGGGAAAGGAAGGGATATGATTGACTCTGAACGGTTTTCAGGTTTATCCGCATTTATTGCAGGATAAACCTGCCTCGCAGCCCCGGCAGGATGCCGGGACGAGAATGAGTTCAGAGTCTGTCATATCCCTTCCAACAACCGTTTATCACTGAATACCGGTTGAAAACAACTCCAGTAATCTCTTTGAAATCTGGGATATATTGAAATCACTTTCCACCTTTTTTCTCCCCCGCATACCTGTCAACGCATAGTAATCCGGATCATTGACAAGTCTTTCAATCGCCTCGGCAAGCGACTCCGCATCCTGTTCCCTGACCATTATTCCACTGCCGTCACCAAGCAATTCCGGGATACCGCCTGTGCGGGTTGATATAACGGGAATACCGTATGACATGGCCTCCATCAGTGCAACCGGGATTCCCTCCCTTACACCGTCTTCAGTCACAATACTCGGCAACACAACAGCATCAACCCTGCCTTCAGCATATAACCCTATGAGTTTCTCGTGAGGCAATCTTCCCAGAAACCTTATATTACAACCATTGGGAAACCCCTCAACCATCGCTTTCAACTCATCTCCTAATGGCCCATCACCCGATATGAGACATTCGAAACTTACACCCTTTTCCGAGAGTATTCTGCAGGACTCAAATAAATACCGGTGTCCTTTTTTAGGCACAAAATTGGCTGGACATAGAATCGTAAAAGTTTCCCGCGATATTGCAGGCTTTTTAATGTTCCCTGGAATCTCCACTCCCATGTGAAGCGTCAATATTTTCCTTTGAAGGGCACTATCACCAACAATCTCCAACAGATCCTTACGGCCTTCTTCATCTATGGCTCTTACAAACAGTGCTGAAGCACATTTTTTATTGATGACATTATTCACTGCAATATCCCCTCTGTGAGCAGTAAAACTCCAGGGGATTCCTGTAACCCTGGAAATAATATAAGCCATTGTCGAGGGTGTTGAAGCCCAGTGAGCATGAATGTGTGAGATGGACGCCTTTTTGATATCCTCTGACAGGGATACGGCCTTAGGAAATACTATCAGGTTCTTTAGCGCTATCCTTATATTCCTTGCCTTGAAGGCAATATCATACATTATTTTAATAAAAGAAACCGGCTTTCTGCAAATAAATCCTGCAAAGTCTTTTGCGATATTGAGGTTAAACCATGGAGTGCTCAAAGTATCCTCAAGCAAGGACTCAGCCTCTTTGTGAAATAATTCACCTGATTTATCTCTCGGTAGAATCAGGATATCTGCACCCCTCTCTTTGAGGGCAAGCATTTCCGTCAGGATAAAAGTCTCCTGTCTGCCAAAGGGGGCTTTTACAGTAATGTAAGCAATTCTCTTCATTTATTCACAAATAGTGCTACGCAGATAAACCATCCTGCTGCCGGGTTACCGGTTTAAAAAACCCTTGTAAATCTCTTCCGTCTCTCTAACCATCTTCTCAACTCTAAATTCCGTTACTATTCTTTTTTTCCCCCTATCCCCCACTTGTCCGGCATCCCGTTCGTTACCGAGAAGACCGATAACCCTCTCTGCAAGAGAAGCAGCATCGTTTGATGGACAGAGAAATCCGGTCTCCCCATTAATAACCAACTCGCTGTTACCACCAACATCGGTAGCAACAACAGGGAGTCCTGCCATCATTGCCTCCATTATTGCATTGGATAACCCCTCATACAGTGAAGTCATAACAAAAACATCCATGGTTTGCAGCAGGGAAAAGACCTCATCTCTTTCGCCGGTAAATACTACGTTGTCTGCAATACCCGATTGCTGTGAATATTTCTCTAATTCATCCCTTAACTTTCCCTCTCCGATTACCACAAATTTCAGGCTTCCGGGTTCAAATCTTTCCAAAACAATCCTTGCCATGTCCAGAAATAATCTGTAATTTTTCGAGGAATGCAATCTGCCGACCGTCCCGACTACCTTTCCGGCTATCTTCTGTTGACCATCAAGGTCGGATTCTCTTAAAAAATCAACTGTATTTATACCATTGTGTACAGTAAAAACCTTTTCGGCATCAAAAGAGTATTTTTTAACAAGCGTGTCGGAGGCTTTGAGTGAGTTGCATATAATCCCGTGCGAAAAAAAAGCAAGCAATTTATCAAGAAAAACCTGATACCCGGTCTTATCTTTTCCTGTCTCCGGCAGACTACGTTCAGAAGCAATAACAACAGGCACCCCGGCAATAACTGCCGCAATCCTTCCATACGAATTTGCAGAAAAGAGATAAGTATGCACTATATCAGGTTTGATTGTCCTGAAGAGCTTTATAAGCTTAAACAGTCTGGTAAGTTCCCTGTTTTTTCTTCTCTGAAGTTCTATCACCTGAATGTGCAGTTTCCGGAACTCTTTTACCCAGCCCCCTCCACTGCTAAGACTGATAACAACAGGGTGGAACATTTCCCGGTTAATCCCTTTAACAAGTTCATATAGCTGCTTCTCTGCCCCTCCCCTGCCGAGCTGTCCTATTACATAGCAAATTTCAATCATTATTTCTCTTGGTTATCTTCCTGATCCGGAGATAAAAAGGCTCAATTATGGGAAAGAAGAGATATGATTGACTCTGAACGGTTTTCAGGTTTATCCGCATTTATTGCAGGATAAACCTGCCTCGGAGCCCCGGCAGGATGCCGGGACGAGAATGAGTGAAGAGTCTATCATA
>CAZXDE010000094.1:4403-6681 GCA_964639515.1 uncultured Thermodesulfovibrio sp. | reverse complement strand
TTTAAGTGGGTTTTTATTGTTTTTGACCCTTAAGAATCGCTCAACTTAGGTATCATTCGGTTTGAATATCACAAAGCGAACATCACCATTTGACAAAAAGTGCACACTGAACACTCGATTCCGAACTTCCCTCCATGAAGCATAGATGTTATTGTCAGGCGTTAAAGAAATAGTTGGACACTTTAAGTTGGTATGTAATTGAAGAAAATTATAAAAATTGCGAAGAGAACCAAGAGCTATGCCGGGACTGGCTGAATCCTCTTCCTTTGCATCGTTATATAAAGTAAGAAGTCTATTTGCCAATCTTTCCCAATGGGAAATAGAGCGTGATGTTCTAATCCTGAAAATTAATTCTTGTACCTTATTCTCCTCACTATCAAGTAAATCCGTTTGTGTAAAAGGATCTTCTTTCTCGGACCAATCATGTATGATAGCATCGTGTTCCTCCTGATTAACTGCTGCATTGGTTCTGTAGTGAGCACGGGTTAGAGGAGGTTGATGCGAGCAACTCCACGCGCCGGTATACGGATAAGCGCTTGGGGAATTATCCTCAATTGATTGGTTTCCATATACTCTGCTGGCTTTTTGTGATGCCTCAACCCCTTTATGTGTTTTATGCAAATCCAGCTCAGGCATTTTCTTCTCGCAGCCATTTTTTTTGAATTTCAGGGCTTGTTAGATCAGTAAACCCTCGCACTATCCATTCATGTGCCATGTCAAACCATTCACGAATAACTTCTTTACTTGTTGATTCGCCAATCCCTCGTGCCGTCAACTCAAGAACAAGCAAAGGAACTTTGTCTTCAGTTCGTATAGCTTGTTTTAAATTAACGATCAGATGTCCCATCTTTTCCTGCAAAGGAAACTCTGTCTGCCAAGCAACTTTAATCGGATTTGGCAAAAAACGCTCCTTCGTTTGTTTCCAAACAAAATCCGGGAATATTCCTGGAAGGTCATCGATTGTATCCCATCCTTGACCCTTTGGAATATGGTTGATATAGCTAAGTTCATACTCGACCGGCTTAAGCTTGCCTATCTTGAATTCGTCAAAAAAAAATACGATACTATTCAGCACACTTTCGAAATTCTTGATGACATGGTCATATCGAGGATAAGCGTTTTCTCTACGTCGCCAATTGAAATAAAATCGATCGAACTGAAATTGTATCAACTGATCATCCGATTTGTTTATAAACCATACTCTCGGTAAGGGTAGCCCTGTTGCCGCGTCTGTTGGAATTTCACCTTTAGCGGATGCTATCGTTGGAGCATGTTGGATAATCGGGTACCCTGAGCGAAATTTATCCCAAAGCAAACCAATATGGGGGATAGATAGCTTATCAGGACAATCGAATCGCATCCCACAAACCACTTCATTAACAGGGGGATTCTTATAGCTTGGAAGCACATCAGATGAAAGCGAATATGGGGTTGAGTGATCCATCAAAAGATTCTTACTCCTTAAGTTTAAGAACGTCTACTTTAAATATATAGTAAGTTGTCCTCTTGCGTCAAGGAAAAAACGAAAACCGGGAGCCCAGCAATTCACGGTGAAGTCAAACAAATGACCTAATACAGAGACCGAGCACTTATACTTATTATTTTTGAAATATTTGTAATAGTTCAACTATATTGTAAACAGGATTGCGGGATTTACAGGATACTTTTTAAAATCCAGTCTATCACTCTTTCTAAATCCTTATCCTGAATCTATCGAGAAAATACCATGAGGCTCTAAAGTCTTTTTTTAGCTTCTCGATTAATTCAAGTTTAGGCAAGATTGACAAACCCGCAAAAAGTCCATGACTGTCATTGCGAGGAGTAAAACGACGAAGTAATCTGTTAAAATCAGATGGTTGGAGATTGCTTCGCTCCGCTCGCAATGACAGAAAAAGTTTTCGTAATGTCATTGCGAGGAGCGTTAGCAACAAAGCAATCTTGCAGTGATTTTCACTATGAATTGATGGGTTACGGGTCTTTCAGAGCAAAGAGTAAAGGGATTAATGTAAAATAAATTTCATATTCATGAAAGGAGGTTCATTATTATGCTGATCAAAGGCAGGACGTGGAGGTTTGGGGCGGATATTGATACTGATGCCATAATACCTGCACGGTATCTAAACACATCAGACCCTGAGGAGCTTGCAAGGCACGTTATGGAAGATGCAGAACCGGGGTTTCCTGAGAAGGTAAAGCCCGGAGACATAATAGTTGCAGAAAAAAACTTCGGCTGTGGATCATCGCGGGAGCATGCACCGATTGCAATCAAGGCTGCCGG
>CAZXDE010000094.1:0-4303 GCA_964639515.1 uncultured Thermodesulfovibrio sp. | reverse complement strand
TCCCTTTCTGACCGATTACGACCTCTACCTCTTTGGTGAGGGAAACCACCTCAGGATATATGAGAAACTCGGCGCCCATGTAATCGAGGTTGACGGTAGAAAGGGTGTGCATTTTGCGCTCTGGGCTCCAAACGCCAAAGAGGTAAGCGTTATCGGGTCTTTTAATAACTGGAACCCCTCTGTTCACAAATTGAAGACTCCCGGCCCCTCCGGTGTATGGACACTCTTTATTCCGGATATTGGAGTGGGTGAGTTATACAAGTTCCACATCAAATCAAGGATAAACGGGGTTATAAGGATAAAGAGCGACCCCTATGCCTTTTACTCCGAGGTAAGGCCGAAAACCGCCAGCATTGTTTACGATATAGACCGGTATCAATGGAACGACCAACAATGGATTGACAAAAGAAACAGTACCGACTATCTCCAAAAACCCCTCAACATATATGAGGTGCACCTTGGTTCATGGAAGAGGAAACCCGACGGAGGCTTTCTTACATATAGTGAAATTGCTGGGGAATTGATACCTTATGTCAGGGAACTCGGATATACCCATATAGAGCTCCTTCCCATCACCGAGCATCCCCTTGATGCTTCCTGGGGATACCAGAGCACGGGTTATTTTGCACCGACAAGCAGGTTCGGCACACCTGAGGACTTTATGTTCTTTGTCGACAGGTGTCATCAGGCCGGGTTGGGTGTTATCCTCGACTGGGTTCCCGGACATTTTCCGAAGGATGATCATGCGTTAAGGTTCTTTGACGGGACCTGTCTCTATGAATATGAAGACCCGAGAAAGGGGGAGCACAAGGAATGGGGCACGCTGATATTCAACTACGGCAGAAACGAGGTAGCGAATTTCCTCAAGGCCTCCGCCTTCTTCTGGCTTGACAGGTACCATCTTGACGGACTCAGGGTTGACGCCGTGGCATCAATGCTCTATCTCGACTACTCAAGACAGGACGGCGAGTGGATCCCAAACATATACGGCGGCAACGAAAACCTCGAGGCCATAGACTTTCTGAAGAAGTTTAACGAGGTTGTACACCTCCACTTTCCCGGGGTTATTACCGTTGCAGAGGAATCCACGGCCTGGCCCGGGGTCTCCAGACCTACATATCTGGGCGGACTCGGGTTTACAATGAAATGGAATATGGGGTGGATGCACGACACACTTGAGTATTTCACAAAAGACCCGGTCTTCAGAAAGTACCACCACAGCAACCTCACGTTTGGACTCATATACGCATTCTCTGAAAACTTCGTCCTTCCGCTCTCACACGACGAGGTGGTTCACGGCAAGAAGTCGCTGCTGGACAAGATGCCGGGAGATTCATGGCAAAAATTTGCCAACCTCCGCACACTCTATGGTTTCATGTACGGACACCCCGGCAAAAAACTCCTCTTCATGGGCGGGGAGTTCGGACAGTGGTGGGAGTGGAACCAGGATTCTGAACTGCAGTGGCATCTGCTGAAGGAAGGGAAATATCACAGGGGTATCAGGCGGTTCGTCACGGACCTCAACAGCCTCTACATCACAGAGCCACCCCTCTACGAGGTGGACTTCAAACAGGAGGGGTTTGAGTGGATTGATTTCTCGGATTCCGAACAGAGTGTGCTCTCCTTTATCCGGAAGGCAGAGGACCCTGAGGACTTCCTTGTTTTCGTATGCAACTTCACCCCGGTGCCGCGATACAAATACATGGTCGGCGTACCTGAACCCGGGTTTTACAGAGAGGTACTTAACAGCGATTCAGCAATATACGGCGGCTCTGATATGGGCAACCTCGGAGGGGTTGAGACGGTGGATGACTCTGTGCACGGACGCCCCTACTCATTGGAGATTACCCTGCCCCCCCTCAGCGTCCTGATATTAAAGCCTGAAACAGGCGGGCAAGCTATTAAGCTGACAAGCTCTAAATAACAGGCACGGCATCAGGCCTTGATCGCCTCTTCAGTCAGCCTGGCCGCAGTCTTAAATATCGCCTCTTTCTCCTCAATCGTCCTTGCCTCAATATAAAACCTGACCTTTGGCTCGGTTCCCGACGGCCTGATCATCAGCCACGAGCCGTCCTCAAGCACGATCTTGGTGCCGTCAACGGTTATCAGGTCCTTCACCTTCAATGACCTGTCGCCAATCCGTATTGTACTCCCCACAGGATAGCTATCCCTGATTATGGAGAGTTTTTTCTTCAATGGCTCACCAATAAGGGAACGGTCCACCTCAATACCTGAGCGGTCCGGATAATAATGACCATATTCATCCATAAGCTCTTCAAGATAGTCGCTCAGGTTCTTTCCCGTAAATGCAACCATCTCTATTGCAAGGAGGAGCGCAAAGAGGGCATCCTTTTCAAGGGTATGGTTATAGCCTGAAAAACCGTCAGACTCCTCAAACGCGACTATCGCCCGTTCAGGGGCATTCGGCAACAGATAGGGGCGGAAGTTTTTGAATCCCACCTTCGTCTCCCTTACTGTAATTCCGTGCCTCTCTGCAATTGCATTGACAAAATTACTCGTTCCAACGGATTTTACCGCAACCCCCTTTATTCCCTTATGGACATGAAGGAAATGCAGGGCCATTGCACCAAAATAATTCATCGGTATCTGCATGACCTGGTCGGCAAACCTTATCCTGTCACCGTCAGGGTCCATGATTACTCCAAGCCTGCATCGCGCAGTGCTTGCCCTCAACACCCGCTCAACGCCCGCCATATTACGCTCTGACGGCTCCGGCGCCACTCCTCCGAAGAGAAAATCGTCTTCCGTCCTCAGCAAAACAAGTTTTTCACCAGGTCTTCCTGAAACTCCCAGCAGCCTTTCCGGCCTCTTCCTCGTTGCACCATGGACGTGATCAACCACAATCAGGCAGTCCGTATTTGCAACGAATTCCCTGACCTTCTCCAGTCTCACTGTCCCTCGGCTTCTGAGAAACGTGATGTAAAGCCCAGTAGTATCTATCTCTTCATAATCTATCCCCTCTGCACTGCCCCCTCCGCCCTGCACCCCGCCTTTCTGCATCAGGGCGTTTGCCTCTGCCTGAATCACATCCGTTATTTCAGAGCCGGCCGGTCCACCGTCCGAGGGGTTAAATTTGAGACCTGAATAGTTGGAAGGATTATGCGAAGGCGTGATATTGACTGAACATGCGGCATTGCGCATCACTATGGAGGCCGACAACTCAGGGGTGGTGGTCTCACCGGCATAATAGAGCCTTATCCCCTCAGAGGCAAGCATCCCCATAACCTCTTTTGCAAACTCAGGCCCCAGAAAACGATTGTCGTGTCCTACGATTATACCCCTGCGCCTGACATCGTCAAAATCCGATGTGCCAAGAGCCTCTCTTATTTCGGGATTCTCCATCCTGAGGGTATTGATGATTGCCTGCGTAACCACCCTGATATTATGAAATGTAAAACCAGTCCCTATCTCTCCCCTCCATCCGGATGTGCCGAATACAATCCGGGATGGGGTATTATTTTCCCGTGCAAAACGCTCTATCTCCGGCAAAAGATCCGTGTTTAAACTTTCCTGAATGGTCTTCCAGCACTCCTCGGCACTCTCAAACTCCATCCTGTCCTCCCTTCAAAGTTTGGATTAATTTATGATATTATACATTAGTTTTTAATCGTTCAGCCACGAACTATGAGGAAAGGGAGTTTTATACTATGTCAAATTCTTACAGTATTGCCGTTATTCCCGGTGACGGGACAGGCCCTGAAGTAGTCAGGGAAGGGATAAAGGTCCTGGAGTCGGCATCGGAGAGGTTCGGGTTCAAGCTCAACTTCACTCACTACGACCTGGGAGGAGCGCGGTATCTCAAAACAGGTGAGACCCTTCCGGACAGCGTTATTGAAGACCTCAGGAAACACGATGCCATATTTCTCGGGGCCATAGGACACCCTGATGTAAAACCCGGAGTCCTGGAGCAGGGGATTTTGCTGAGACTCCGCTTTGAGCTTGACCAGTACATAAATCTGAGACCTATAAAGCTATATCCGGGCGTTGAGTGTCCACTTAAAGACAAGGGCCCCGAGCACATAGACTTTGTGGTGGTCAGGGAAAATACCGAAGGACTTTATGTGGGCGGCGGGGCCTTCCTGAGAAAGGGAACAGCAAATGAGGTTGCCATACAGGAGTCGGTCAATACAAGGCTCGGTGCAGAAAGGTGCATAAGGTATGCAATGCAATATTGCCAAAAGCGGGACAGGAGAAAGAAACTGACACTCTGTGGAAAGACCAATGTCCTCACCTATGCCTGGGACCTCTGGCAGAGGACATTTAATGAGGTGGCAAAGGAATA
>CAZXDE010000093.1:0-6845 GCA_964639515.1 uncultured Thermodesulfovibrio sp. | reverse complement strand
TAATTAGAGAGGGCATTGGTTTGCTGTAAACGAACCAATGCCCTCTCGCGATCCTGTCTGAACTGAAAAGCCCTTATTTTGGCTCTATCCTTACCGCTGTCAGATGGGCTGAGCCCTCAGGGGACGCAAATGTCAGGGCATTTACCCTTGCATAGGCAAAGTGTACAGGAACAAAGATCATCCCCTCGGGTACTTCATCAGAGATTCGTGCCTTTATATATACCGAATCCCTCCTTGATATTATCCTGATAAACTCACCGTCCTCAACCCCGAACTTTTCAGCATCCTCAGGGCTTATCTGCACAAAGGCATCGGAAAGTACATGGCTGAGATTCTTTGACATAACAGAGAGGGCACCTGAGTGCTGCATGATATTGCCTGTCACCAGGACAATAGGGTGTTCCTCATCTGGTTTTTCCCTGAGTTCCCATTCAGGGCTGGCGAACCTCCATTTTTGTGTGCCTGTATCAACCGGTATTTTGCTTATCTCGTCCTGGAGGGTTTTAAGGTCCATGCTTCCAAGGTCATGTCTCATGAGTCTTGCAAGGTTGCGCAGTATCATCCAGTCGGCGATGGAATCCCCTGTGGCTGCAACCACCTTTGGTACAGGCTGAGGCAGTCCCTCCGAGTTAATAAATGTGCCTTCTTTCTCTGCCCAGCTTGCAGCAGGCAGGATTACATCAGCGAGTTTTGCCGTTTCGGAAATCCTTATGTCCTGAACTATCAGGAGGTCCAGGCCTTTAATCGTTTCCTCAATACGGTCTGCATCAGGCATGGTGACAAGGGGGTCCTCACCCATGAGATAGAGCGCCTTGACAGCGCCGGGATTGTATAGCATTTCATATAAGTCCTTGCCATTGTTCAGGGGCCTTACACCCATGAGCCAGGCGCCATAGGTGTTTGAGTAATCTGCGGGTATCTGTAATGCCTCGGGGCCCTCTCCAAGGAGCATGAGGAGATTGGCCGCAGCCCTTACTGTCTCGATACCCTTCTGATTCTCTGCTGCTGCAACAGTCATGGCCAGAAGGCGGCTCTCTGCCATGGTAAACTCCCTTGCCATTTCTGTAAACTCTTCTTCTTTTATGCCTGTTATCTCTGATACCTTTTGGGGGGTAAAGTCCTTTACCGCTTCCTGAAGTTCATCAAGACCCTCTGTTGTAATATCCTTCTTCAGGTGAATTCCTCCGGCCAGTGCATAGTTGATCAAGCCGTTAAGGAAGGCGGTCGAGGTTCCGGGCCTTATCCTTAACCATGCTGATGCATGTCTTGCAAGCTTTGTCTTTCTCGGCTCCACAATCATCAGTTTTGAACCCCCAAGCTTTGCCTCGAGGAATTTTAGTCCGAATATGGGGTGGGTGGAGGTGATGTCTGATTCAAGGACGAGTATGACCTCCTTGCCGATTGGGGAGTCGAGCTTTACGGGGTTCAGTTTTATCCCGTAAGTCTCTTCCATGCCTTTCAGCACCCAGGCATAGCCCAGCCTCGCAGATGTGTCCAGGTTGTCGGTGCCGATCGCCTCACGCATGAATTTCCGGAGCATATAATTGTCTTCAATCGTTGTCCTTGGTGAGCCGATTGCCCCTATGGCCTCCGGGCCGTGTTTTTCCTTTATTGTCTTCAGCTTTTCAGCCACATAATAAAGTGCCTCCTCCCAGGAAGCCTCCCTGAATTCACCGTCTTCCTTAATAAGCGGAGTCCTCAGCCGTGACTCACCATAAATGAAGTCAAAGCCGAAACGCCCCTTTCCACAGAGGTCGCCGTTATTTACCCCCTTGCCCTCAACTCCTCTGACCCTCAGTATCTTTCCTTCCCTGAGGTCAAGGGTGAGAGTGCAGCCGACTCCGCAGTAAGGGCATATACTGTCGCGGCTTTCAAGGAACCACGCCCTTGCCCTGTATTTATAGGGCTTAGCCCCCAGGGCGCCGACAGGACAGGTATCAATGCACTGACCGCAGAATTCACAGTCAAGGGTTTCTTCAAAGGCAGGGCTTATCTTTGTCTTGAAACCACGGCCGATCAGGTTTATTGCCCCGACGCCCTGGTGTTCCCAGCATACCCTTACGCAACGGCCGCAAAGTATACACCTGTTGGGGTTACGGTCGATCAGGGGGCTTGTTGCCTCAGGATCATGTTTTCTTTCACCGTAGAACCGGCTCTGTGAAGGACCGTATTTATATGCAAGGTCCTGGAGGCTGCACTCACCGGCCTTGTCGCATATCGGGCAGTCAAGTGGGTGGTGTACGAGCAGGAGTTCGAGTACGGTTTTCCTTGCCTTTTGCAGCGCCGGGGTGTCGGTATGCACAACCATTCCGTTTTCAGCAGGGGAGGAGCATGATGCCATCAGCTTTCTCTGTCCCTCAACCTCTACGAGGCAAAGTCTGCACCCCCCGTAGGGCTTCAACCTTCTATCCCAGCATAGATGAGGTATGTATATGTTGTTCTCCCTTGCCACATCAAATATTGTCACGCCTTTTTGGGCCTGGAGTTTCTTGCCGTTAATCGTCAGTTCTATCATCTAATCAAGACCTCCTGTGCAAAGTTTTAAATACGGATCCCTAATCTGCAACTTTATTCTTTACCCTCAACCGTCACCTGCATCTCCTCCCCCTTAAACATATCCCGGGGGCCTACCTTAACCGCATTAAATTTACATTTTTCATAGCAGGTCCTGCATTTGATACAGAGGTCCTGGTTGATCAGGTAGGGTTTTTTCTTCTCTCCGGTTATCGCATCCTGGGGGCATGCCCTTGCACAGACGCCGCAGCCTTTACATGCCTTCGCATCTATGTAGAAGGTTGAGAGCTCCCTGCAGACCCCTGCCTTACACCATTTCTGATGTATATGTGATTCGTATTCGTTCTTAAAATACCGTATTGTGGTGAGTACCGGATTTGGCGCTGTCTGACCAAGCCCGCACAGCGATGTCTTTATGATATCGCCTGCGAGGTCCTGAAGGAGTCCTATATCATCCTCCTGCCCCCGGCCTTCCGTGATAGCAATCAGCTTGTCAAGCATTATCCTCGTCCCTATCCTGCAGGGAGAACATTTGCCGCATGACTCATCTGCGGTAAACTCAAGGAAGAACTTTGCTACGTTTACCATGCAATTGTAGTCATCCATTACAACCATTCCACCGGAACCGACGATGGCTCCCGTCTTGACTATGTCCTCATAGGTTACAGGTGTGTCAAGGAGGTCTTCAGGGACACAGCCACCTGATGGTCCGCCGAGCTGGACTGCCTTGAATTTCCTGCCCTTCATTATTCCGCCGCCTATGTCGAATATTATCCTCCTCAAGGGAGTGCCCATCGGCACCTCTATCAGTCCGATATTGTTAACCGCTCCTGTAAGTGCAAAGACCTTTGTGCCGGTTGATTTTTCCGTGCCGAGATTACGGAACCATTCACCACCGCTAAGGATGATCTGGGGGATATTTGCATAGGTCTCAACATTGTTGAGCACAGTTGGTTTACCCCACAGACCCTGATTTACAGGAAAGGGAGGTCTGGGTATGGGCATGCCCCGCTTGCCTTCAAGGGAACGCATAAGGGCTGTCTCCTCACCACACACAAAGGCACCGGCTCCCTCGTATATCTCTATGTCAAGGCTGAAGTCGGAATTCAGTATGTTGTTGCCGAGCAGCCCCAACTCGTTTGCCTGGTCTATGGCAATCTGCAGCCTCTTGACAGCAAGGGGATACTCTGTCCTTACATAAATATAACCCTTTGTTGCTCCGATAGCCTTTGCCGCTACTATCATCCCCTCAAGCACAACATGCGGGTCGGCTTCCATGATACTACGGTCCATAAATGCCCCGGGGTCACCTTCGTCACCATTACATAGTATGTACTTCAGCTCACCCCTGGCCATGGAACATAGTTCCCACTTGAGCCCTGTTGGAAAACCTGCCCCGCCACGCCCCCTGAGGCCTGAATCTTTCAGCTCTTTAATTATCTGTACAGGGGTCATTTCCGTCAGGGCCTTTGCAGCCGCCATATATCCATCCCTTGCGATATAGTCCTCGATGTTTTCGGGATCAATCAGGCCCTTGTTTCTCAAGGCCCTCAGGACCTGATACTTGAAGAAGGGTATCTCATTCATGGAAGGTACGGTTGTCTTCTTCAGGGGCTCATGATACATGAATTTTTCTACAGGTCTGCCTTTAAGGAAATGTTCTTCAACCAGATAGGGCATATCTTCGGGCTTGAGCTTTTCATAAAAAATCTCGCCGGGGTGTACTATAAGGATTGGCCCCTGTGCACAGAAGCCGTTACAGCCTGTGAGGGTTATTGAGATTTCATCTTCCAACTTCCTCTTCTTGAGTTCCTCAAGCAGGGCCTCCCTGACCTTCAGGCTCCCTGTTGCTATACATCCCGTTCCTCCGCACAACATCAGGTTTACTCTATACCTTTCCATCTATGCTACCTCCGTCTCCATTATCGTTATACGAAATACGAAAATACTGCATTATGAATAACTAGTAGGATGTTTCACATCCCCTTACGAGGGCCAGGTCTTCCGCAACCTTTCCGCCAAGGATATGTTCAACAACTATCTTTCTTGTCTTTTCTTCATTGAGGTCACAGTATTTTACGGGAGGTTCATCCAGAATCTGAACCGTGATCATCGGTTCACGGCTGCAAAGCCCTGCACAGCCGGAAGTGTTTACCTCCACATCCGTGGCCCCGCTCTTCTCTAACTCTTCAAGTATAACATTCATTATCTCTCTTGCCCCCGCTGCAAGACCACAGGTGCCCATATGGACGGTAACCCTTGCCCTGAAAGCCCCTTCCCTGAGGGCTGTTTTTGCCTTGTATTCTTCTTTAATCTTTTTTAGGTCTTCTACCGTAAGTTTTGCCATTGTGCGGCCTCCTTTTTGGTCATTAAACTAAAGGATGAAGGTCTTTCTCACGACATCCTGTCACACCTAATTATATTGTTTTATTGTCTCGGATACCTTGACAGGGTCAACACTACCGTATATGTCGTGGTCGACAACCACAACAGGAGCGAGTCCGCAGGCACCGAGACACCGTATAGTCTCAAGGGAGAACTTTTTGTCTTCCGTGATCCCCCCCTCGTCAATCCCGAGGTATTCCTTTACTTTCTCGAGTATCTCAGCGGCCCTTTTCACATAACAGGCGGTGCCGAGACAGACCCTGACGTTGTGTTTTCCCTTGGGTTTCATGGTAAACAATGAATAGAAAGAGACAACCGCATGCACCTCGCTGACAGGGAGATTGAGTTCCCTGGCTATGATACGCTGTACGGCAGGAGGCAGATATCCGAGTACCCCCTGTACCTTCTGCAGGACAGGGATTAATGCCCCGGGTTTGGTTTTGTACTTTTCTATAACCTCCATTATGTCTTTCAGTTTTGCCTCGATATCTTCGTCCGCCTCAGGCCTTGCTTTCCCCAAAGTGGCCTTTACTGTAGTGAATGCCTTTTCAGTGACATCAATAAGAAGCTGGGGAGAGAAGGGCTTTGGCAGATAATCTATGATGCCGAGCTCAAGGGCGTCTTTTATGCTTTCCTGAGAGGGATAACCCGTGATAACGACTATGCCGGCCCCCGGGCTGTTCTTCCTTATCCAGCGTATTAACTCTATTCCGTCTACCTCGGGCATCTTGAGGTCGGTAATAACGAGGTCGAAGTCTCCGTTTTTTATCATATCCATGGCCTCCTGGGCCCTGGTAGCACCCTGGACACTGTATCCCTCCGGAGCGAGTATCCTCTCGCAGCTTTTTATAACAACCGTCTCATCGTCTACTATCAAGACACTCCCTGCCATAGAATAACCTCCGTAAGTGAATTTTAAAAATTAAAATATAAATAATCCTGACAAGATAATCAAAACAATGCAAAATCATCAGTTTACATCTCCAGTGGTATCACCTTTGCAAGCCATACAAGCCATCCCTCCGAGAGGTGTTCCTTGAGGAGGGAACAGATGACGTCATTGACCTTCCCGTTGGTCTCCTTTATCTCTGCGGTCATTGGTGAGGATATATCCACAATCTTTCCCGAGCCTGTAAGCAATCTGGCAAAGGGTTCTCCAGCTTTTACTTTATTTACCTTCAGGTAATCAACATAAAGCATCTCCCCGGCGGCCATCTCGTATCTCAGGTCATAGCCTATCTCCCAGAGTCCTGTCTTTGTCGGCCTTGCCCATACCCCTTCCTTGTAAAATATTACGGGGTTGTCCTTGTCCCGCAGAGGCACCAGATAGTCCCGGAACTCATCTATATATGCCTGCCTCAGGATCCAGCCCCTCTTGTCAAATACCTTCCCGGCAACATTTAACATAAAATCGGGGGTGAAAGGTTTTTCAATATACTCAAATGCCCCAAGCCGGATGGATTCCTTTGCATCTTCCAGTGTGGGATAGCCGGTTATAACAACAATATCGGTGTTTGGCTGAATGACCCGTGCTTCACGCAGAACCTCAATTCCCGATATGTCCGGCAGGCGGATATCGGTAATCAGGATGTCGTATTCCTCTTTCTCAAGCTGTTTCAGTGCATCTTCACCCTTGCCCACTGCAGTTATATTGTAACCCTCCGCCCCGAGTATCCTCTTGCAGCTAAGTGTCACAACAGGGTCGTCATCAAGTACGATTATCTTTCCTTTATCCATGAGTACCTCCTTTCATTACATTACAAGTTATTGCAATTCCCTTGCCACTTTTCAGGCGAGGGTGACGGCTGATAAACCAGTTGAAAAATAAGGAAAAATTATTTTGACTCCCCTTCCTGTTCATGATATGCCCCCATTCAGTGTATATAAAAAATATATATACTCTTGACATTATATATCATATTCTGAAATTCGTCCATCCCTGAACC
>CAZXDE010000092.1:0-6857 GCA_964639515.1 uncultured Thermodesulfovibrio sp. | reverse complement strand
TTTTTTAACCATTAATCATTCAGGGAGGGGACATGAAGAGAATGAAAATTCTTGCGTTTATATTGATCCTGTCGGCTGCCTTGCTCGGATGTGCTCCGGATCTGGTGGTAAAAGATTTGGGTGTAACCTGGAACGCAGCAAATAAAAAGGCAAAAGCGGAGATTGCCAATATCGGCAATAAAGATGCCGGAAAATTTATGGTCTACTTTAATGGTGATGAGAATCCCGTGTCACCAAACCATAGACCACAGGTAGTATTTAACATCCCGGGTCTCGCGAAGGGGGCTTCTCTAACACTGATTGCAGACTTTGCTCCACTTGCATACCCTGACAATAACAACCTTGCGAATGTTTACAAAATCACGGCATTAGTTGATCCGAAGGGGATGGTGAAGGAGTCGAACGAGAACAATAATGTCAAGGAATTTCTGCTTTCACCCAGGATGGCATGTATCGCTTTCGGTCCACCACCACCTGCCGGTACCCGGTACGGCAGCCCGGCAGACAATGTGCCGGGGGATGTAGTGCTGGTGGCTAACGGTATTAAAATGTCTGTCCATAACTTCCGTTGGATTGGGGGAGGCGATACATTCAATGTAGCACGCATCGAGATGCCGCCGATACTATTCGGCACAGGACAGACGATCGGCACCAACAACATTAACCTCGAGTTTGACTTCAGCGGTATCGGATTTCCCGTTTCAAAGGTAGAGCTTCAATACCTGGATATTGGCGGCTTGGAAAACTTTAGTGTTAACGGGCAGCCCGTGCCGATCTATACCGGCGAGTTTTCTGCGGCACCATCGCCAATCGCAGGAGTCAATGTTACTGTGACATCAAACCCCGTGCCCGGCGGGAAGAGAGGAACACTTGTTCTCACAGGCGTTGTCCAAAAACTCACGATCGGCGGACAGGAATTCTGGATTGATAATGTCTGCGCCAAAGAGTAATCTGAGGAGGATTATATCTTGCTGATTGAATTCCGGATAAATCCTGATAGGATCATTGCAAATACTATAGTAAATTCCCGCCGGGTACTCATGCCATGAGACAGATAAAGGTCTGTCCTGATTGCTCCACCGAGTACTTTGCGCATATCGAGAAGTGCGCCGACTGCGGCACTCTTCTTCTAAGCCCTGAAGAGAACAAGTCGGCTCAGGAGGCAAGGGCACGGCTCATGGCGCAGACTGTTCAGAACTCCATAGCAATCAGAAAGGGCGACCTGAAATGGATTGATGAGCTCTATCATGTTGTTATCGATGCGGGTATCTCCTGCACCGTTCATGTTGAGGACACATGTAAAAAGGGTTGCTGCGGTGATACATGGGAGTTGCTGGTCTCTGAGGAGGATGCCGAGCGGGCACAGGTGTGCATTGAGGAATACTTTGCCAAGGTCCATCCGGAGATCAGGACCTCACAGGAACTGGCCAGCGAAGGGAAATGTCCTGCATGCTGTTCCCCCGTAAGCACCGGTGCGGTTGAGTGCGGTGATTGCGGATTGACACTGCTCATTGTGGAGGAGCAGGAAAGAGACGAAGATTAGGCTCTACCCCCCTATCTTTGACATTGACTGTATAAAATCCCCGCATACTCCCTGATTTATCTTATGCCCCTCCGGCTTGACGGCAACCGAGAGCCTCAAAAGCCTCTCTATCTCTTTATCCGAGGCACCCAGACTGATGGCGCTCTTGAGGTCTATTGCGGTACCGGAAAAGAGACAGGGTCTTATCGTTCCATCGGCAGTAAGTCTCAGACGGTTACAATCTGAACAAAAATGGTGTGAAACCGCACTTATAAAACCAAGCACTCCCTCTGCACCTGCAAACCTGTAGTATCTTGCCGGTCCATACCTCCTCTGCTTCACAGCAGTAACAGGCGCTATGGTCTCTATCCTCTCTTTAATCTCCTCAACAGGAATACACCTCTCCCTGGTCCACAGATTGTTTGAACCAGGCATAAACTCAATGAACCTGACATGGTATGGCGTGGTTAATGTAAGGCGGGCAAAATCCTCTACTTCATCGTCATTTACTCCCCTTATGACTACAACATTTATCTTGACAGGCCTGAGCCCTGCTGCATAGGCCTTCTCAATACCCTCCCGTACCTGCTCCAGAGACCCGCCGCCGGTAATTTCCCTGTAACGTTCCGGCCGCATGGAATCAAGACTGACATTCACCCTGCTCAGACCTGCTTCTTTAAGCTCCTCCGCATACCTCTTCAGGAGGAGACCGTTTGTGGTAAGACTTATATCCTCGATCCCCTCCATATCGGCAAGCCTTTTGATCAGATACTGAATATTCTTTCTGGCAAGGGGCTCACCGCCTGTAAGCCGAATCTTCCTTACGCCCAGATCAGCCGCAACAGAGATAATCCTTGCTATCTCCTCGTAGGACAGTATCTCCTTGTAGACTACAGGGTCGCTATCACGGGGCATACAGTAGAGGCATCTGAGATTGCACCTGTCGGTAACGGAAACTCTCATATAGTCGATGACCCTGTAATATCGATCCGATAAGCTCATTTCCAGCCCCTCAGTGGGTCTTCTTCTTTTGAGCATCTTTGCTGAGTGCCTGCAACTTCTTTTCAGCAAGCTCTGCCTCTTTTGACTTCGGGAACCTCTCCTTCAGTGTCGAGAGGATAACTTTTGTAGTATTTTTGTCGCCTAATTCCTGAAATGAATACGCCTGCTTCAACATTGCCCCGGGGACTTTATCACTCTTTGGGAACTTTCTTATCAGGGTTTCGTAGGCAAGGATGGCATCCTCATAAACTCCCTCCTTGTAAAACGACTCGGCAATCCAGAACTGCGCATTGTCCGAGAGGTCTGAGTCAGGGTATCTCCTGAGAAACTCCTCAAACTGTTTTCTTGCTTCCTTGTATTTCCCGTCACGGAAGGTCTTTAAGGCCTGCCGGTAAACACCTTCTTCAGTAACAGGGCCTTTTTTCTCCACCGCTTTCTTCTCAACAAGCGGCCCCTTTGACAGGGCATCAAACTTTTTCTCCAGCCCCTGCACCCTTGCCATCAATTGCTTAACCTCTCCTGCCATCTCCTCGACCCTGGACTTCAGCTCTGTCATCTCGGCCTTGTTCTCCGACAGGGCCGTCTCCACAGCATAGTTCTTCTCGTCAAACTTGCCCTGCAAAAGCTGTAAATCCCTGTTCAACCCGGTTAGCTGGTCGTAAAGCATCTCCTGACTGTTTCTTATAGCCTCAAGGCTCTCTTTGGTTACTACCTTTGCAGTCTTCCCCTCAAGACTGCCAACCCCCTCCTTGAGTCCTGTAACCGTCCGTTTCTGGGCATAAACCTCCCGTTTAAGCTGGTTCACATCACTGCGGAGAGATTCAAAATTACCGGCGCTTATGCATCCGGAAAAGAGAAGTACCACGCCGCAGAGCTTAAGGATGGCAGCACTGCGCAAAGCCGGGCAGAGCCGCTTAATCAACCTCCCCCCTGCACGACCCCCCCTGCTCATTTACCTGCCTCCTGTTTTAATACTACAAAGTGTGCCCTTCTGTTTTTTGACCAGCACGCCTCGGTGCTTTCAGTACAGAGCGGCTTCTCCTCACCGTAACTGACGGTCTGCAACCTGTCTGCAGAAACACCAAGGGTTATAAGGTAATCCTTTGTTGACTTTGCCCTTCTGTCGCCAAGTCCGAGGTTGTATTCACTTGTACCCCTTTCGTCACAATTACCTTCTATCACCAACCTTGCATCAGGGTTTTCAAGCATCCAGTCGGCAATTGCACGAAGGACCGGTTTGTCCTCATCCTTAACGTCATATCTGTCAAAATCAAAGTGTATATCCCTCAAAACATTCTTCTTCTCTTCTTCAGAGACCTTCATCGGCACAGGGGCTTCCTTGATTTCCGTGGTCTCAATATTGGAGATATCCTGCTCCCCCACAATGGCGGGCGTCTTCTCCCGGGGCTGCTCTGCCTTTACTTTCTCTGAAGGAATCACCTTCCCCAGCTCTGATGTGGTAACTTTTCTCTGCGCACAGGAAAAAGTCAGCCCAACAACCAACAACAAAAACAAAAACCTCCTCATAATCATCCTCCTAAAAGATTTTTTTTGGCGACCATCTTGGACCAAAGGCCCTCATGTCTTTAGCTGTTATCCTCTTCTGTGCCTCTCCATTTGCCCTCATAACATATACGCCCTTCCCGCCGTTGCGGTCAGAGGTAAAAGTGATAAACCTGCCGTCCGGAGAAAATGACGGTTCCTCATTATTGCCCCTCTCTGTAAGCTGCTGGGGGTCTGCACCATTGGGGGAGACAATAAATATCTGGTTTTTTCCATAAATACGACCGCTGTATGCAATCCTGTCCCCCATGGGTGACCATACCGGAGAGGTGTTATAGTTACCGCTGAAAGTAACCCTTTTTACATCACTTCCGTTAATGTTCATAATATAAACCTGGGGAGACCCTCCGTGGTCGGAAACAAAGGCAACCTTCTTTCCATCAGGCGAAACAGAGGGTGAAACCTCGATCCCCCTCCACCGGGTCAACCTCTTTTGCCTTGAAGTCCTGAGGTCAAACAGGTAAATATCCGGGGTTCCGGCCTTTGATGAAGAGAAGAGAAAACCACTGCCATCCGGTAAGAAATCACCGGCAATATTGGTCCCCCTGGACCGCACCAGGACCCTCTCCTTCTTCTCCTTAAAGTCCAGAAGGAAAATAAACCATTGCCTGCCCCTTGCAGCGGAATATATGAGCCTCCTGCCATCACGGGACCAGTGAGGCGCAAGTATCAGGTCACCACCCACACCTGTATTCTTTATCCTCCTGCCATCCCAGTCCGCAATGTAAATGCTTTCCTTCCCGCCCTTTTGTCCTATAAAGGCGATCCTGGACCTGAAGACCCCGTCCTCACCTGTTACAGCCTTATAAATATCATTTGAGATCGTATGGGCAAGTGGCCTGAGATGCCTTTTTACGGCCCTGTACTCTTTCTGAAAAACCCTCTTTCCCTCAACCACATCATAAAGATAGATCGTTGCCGAGACCTGATCGCCGTCAATGGTCACAGAGCCCTTAACCACGATTTCAACACCAAGGGGAGACCAGTTCTGCGGGTCAAAGACGGGCAAGGAGGTCTCTATGTATGCAGCCCTGTCAATATATGAGAACACTCCGGAAAACTGCAGGTCATCCTTTATAATGCCTGAAATCTCAGCACCTGCAGGCGCCCCTGAAAGATCGTAAATTGCAATCGGAATCTGCCTGAAGCCCGGAGAAGTGATGTCGATATAGACCCTTGCCTCTGCAGGGGTATGCATAAAAACAGGCAGAAGGCAGAAGGCGGCAAGCATAATGAGTATCAGCCTGCTGTATACCGCATACCGTCTGCTCTTTACTGAATTCATGGGGTAAACCTGACCGCAATTTCCAGCTCATAGGGAGGCGGTGGAAGAGGCGATGCCTTGGAGATAGCCCTTAGCACAGAGCGATCAAACAGGGTATTCCCTGATGACTTCTTTATCCCCTGTATTTTCACCCTGCCATTCCTGTAAACCTTTATATCAACCACTGCCTCAAGCCCCTGCCCCGTCCTGAACTCCGGGAAGACCCATTCACTCCAGACCCTCTCCTGCACAAGCGAATAATAACCTGCCATTAAAGACTCTCCTCCAGGATTGCCCTCAGATGTGACTGCCTCTTCGCTTGCAGGCGGTTGAACTTCTTTTGCCTTTTGTTCTTTTTTGACCGACAGTACGGTTTTTCTGAGTGCAACAACCGTCCTGATCCGTTTCTTTGCCCTTATGGCGGCAATCCTCTCCTCAAGTGTCACAACATCAGAAGGCGGGAATGCTTTCTTTACAGGCACTGCCTTCTTCTTCACCACCACCCTGGCCGACCGGCTTTTCCTGACAGCCTTAACCTTTGCCTTCTTTCCGGTTCTGACTGCACTGACCGTAGCCTTTGTTTTTTTTGCTGTAACCTTTGCAGGACTTACAAGCCTGACCATATATGGGGAGGGAAGGGTAACAAGTGATGTCTTTTTTATTACCAGCAAGGCCGTAAAGAAAACAAGGGCATGCAGGATGAGTGACAGGACGGTCGTCTCTTTCAGGGAAGGCTCTCTCATCTGATCCTTGCCCTTGGCTCTGTTATCAAGCCGACTTTTTCAATCCCGGCATCCTTTATCTCGGCCATCACCTTTATAACCTTCCCATAAGGGACCCGCCTGTCTGCCTTGAGGTAGAGGTTCGGATTCAGCTTGCTGATGGCCTTCAGCCTTCTCCTCATCTCCCGGATTGACACTACCTTGTTATTTAAATAAAGCTTACCGTCCTTCTTGACCGTAACCGTTATCCTTTCCTGGGCCGGGAGCGCCTTTCCCCGGGCCTTTGGTAGGTCCACATCAAGCCCCTGCTTCATAAGCGGAGCCGTCACCATAAAGATGATCAAAAGGACAAGCATTACATCCACAAAGGGCGTGACATTTATCTCGCTCATCACCCTCCGGTTCCTGTTTCGCTTCAGTTCACTTCGCATTTAAATCACATATGTCCTGTCTATTAGAGTTTTACGGATAATTATAACATTTTTATCTTTTTATGGTAGTAGCCGGGAAGCCCTTGTTCCTGATCGAAAAAGACGGGACAGAAAAAAACGGCGGATTGACAGAATAGTCTGATTCTTAGTATTCTATAAGACTTTAGGTCAGGGCCGCTAGCTCAGTCGGAAGAGCACCGCCCTTTTAAGGCGGGTGTGCCGGGTTCGAACCCCGGGCGGCTCACCAGCAACAATCATCAGTTATGAATTGCATATAAAGTCCCCATCGTCTAGCTTGGCCTAGGACATCGCCCTTTCAAGGCGGTAACACGGGTTCGAATCCCGTTGGGGAC
>CAZXDE010000091.1:0-7236 GCA_964639515.1 uncultured Thermodesulfovibrio sp. | reverse complement strand
TTCTTTATCTTCGGCTCCCCAAGGGCCATCGCCCTTATCTTTTCATCACCAAGCCCGGCAGGCGCCATTGTCTTTGCTCTCAACTTCCCGTTGACCTGGATAACCAGCTCTATCTCCTCTTCCCTGGCAGCCTCCTCATCCCATTCCGGCCATTCATGCTCAAGTATGCTCCGCCTCTCACCCATTACCTCCCACAATTCCTCGGTCAGGTGGGGCGTGAAGGGGCTCAACATTAAGAGTATGTTTTTAATACTGAACCTGAGAACGGCCCAGTCATTATCTGTCTCAGGGGTAAAGGCGGATACCTCGTTAAATAGCTCCATCATTGATGCTATGGCGGTATTGAACTGGAGTCTTTTTTCTATGTCCGTGGTTACTTTTTTAATTGTCTGATGGGTCTTGCGGAATAGTTGCGAGTTGCGGGTTGCGGGTTGCCGATTGTTATGTATAAGGCTAACTTCCTGGCTCTTTGCAGCCTTTATTTTTTCTGCATCCCTGGTTACAAGTGTCCATATCCTGTTGAGAAATCTGTAAGCACCCTCTATCCCCTTATCCGACCACTCAAGATCCTTGTCCGGTGGGGCGGCAAAGAGGATAAAAAGCCTTGACGTGTCGGAGCCGTATCTTTTTATAAGGTAATCCGGATCAACAACATTCTTTTTTGACTTTGACATCTTCTCCACCCTGCCCCGCTCAACCTGCTGTCCGCACTTTATACACCTGCCGTCATTGACCTCATGGGGAAAGAGCCATCCATGCTCAGGACACTTAAGGGTCTCCTTGCAGACCATTCCCTGGGTCAGAAGATTACTAAAAGGCTCATTAACCGCGACTATGCCCGAATCCCTTAAAACCCTTGTAAAGAACCGCGAATACAGAAGGTGCAGCACGGCATGCTCCACCCCACCGATATACTGATCAACAGGCATCCAGTAGGATATATTTTCCTTATTAAGTGGTTCCTCGTCCTTTCCTGAACAATATCTCAGGAAATACCAGGATGAATCAACAAAGGTATCCATGGTGTCGGTCTCCCGCCGGGCGACTGCACCACAGGCAGGGCATTCCGTCCTGATAAAATCCTCTGCGGCCTGCAGCGGAGAAGTCCCTGTAGCCGTCAATTTTACATCCTCGGGCAGCACTACCGGCAGGTCTTTCTCCGGCACAGGGACGGCACCGCATTTATCACAGTAAACAATCGGAATCGGCGTCCCCCAGTATCTCTGCCTTGACACCCCCCAGTCCCGCAAACGGTAGTTAACAACCCTTCTGCCCAGGCACTTCTCCTCAATGTATACGGATATCTCCTTGATGGCATCAGTGTTCTTCATGCCCGAGAATTGTCCTGAATTTATGAGAACTCCTTTACCCTCGTATGCCTGCTGTATGGGCTCTTCAAGTCCTCCATTCTGCGGAACAATAACCACCCGAACCGGAAGCCCGTATTGGCGGGCAAATTCAAAATCCCTCTGATCATGGGCAGGCACCGACATTATGGCGCCTGTACCATACTCCGTCAGGACAAAGTTGGCAATATAGACGGGAATCCTTTCGCCGTTTACAGGGTTGACGGCATGTCGGCCTGTAAAGAGACCGTGTTTTTCCTCCATCACCCCATATTTCGACCTTATAAAATCAAGTCCGGCCCTGTCTTTCACAAGCGAGGCGGCAAGGGGATGTGTTGGTGCAAGGCAGAGAAAGGTTGCACCCCAGAGGGTATCAGGTCTGGTAGTATAGATACTTACAGCGCCCTCCCCATCGGAGAGGGGAAAGTCCATCTCAACGCCCTCGCTCCTGCCTATCCAGTTGCGCTGCATTGCCAGGACATGTTCAGGCCATCCATCAACGAGCTCATCACAGCCCTCAAGCAGCTCTTCTGCATATGCGGTAATCTTCAGAAACCACTGCTCCAGTTCCTTCTGAACCACCTCACAGTCACACCTCCAGCACCTGTCATCAATAACCTGCTCATTTGCAAGCACAGTCACACAGGAAGGACACCAGTTGACAAAGGACGCCTTTCTGTAGGCAAGCCCCCGCTCAAACATCTTCAGGAAAAACCACTGGTTCCACTTATAATATTCAGGGCTGCACGTGGCCAGCTCCCGGGACCAGTCATAGCTGAACCCCATCCTCTTAAGTTGTGTCTTCATGTACTCTATATTTTCATACGTCCATTTTGCAGGGTGAAGACCGTGGGTTATGGCGGCATTTTCCGCGGGCAGGCCAAAGGCATCCCATCCCATTGGATGCAGTACATTAAATCCCTTCATCCGCTTGTATCTTGCAATGACATCACCAATTGCATAATTCCTCACATGCCCCATATGAATCCTGCCCGAGGGATACGGAAACATCTCGAGACAGTAAAATTTCTTTTTCTTCTCATCAACAGTGGAGCTGAAAATGCCTCTCTCCTCCCAGCAGGTCTGCCACTTGAGTTCTACCTTCCCGGGTTCATATTTCTCCAACTCTATCCTCCCTGACGTTAATATCAAAAATGTAATGTTTATAATATCATAACCGCCCGAAATACGAGAACAGGACATGGCCCTTTCGTTGACACAGTATCCGGGTTTCTGCTATTTTTAGTAATGAAGAAGATAACCCCCCTGATCATCCTTCTCCTGGTGCTGACGGTCGTGACCTCTTCAGCCGCCTTTGATACAAAAGGGTTTCAACCTGTACAACCCTACGGCACCTTTTCAACCCTGAGTGCCTATACAATTGAAAAAGGCAGGCCCGGCATCATGTTCTCCCTCGAACGGTCAATCGAGCCCAACTTTTACAGATTATTTATAAACGCATCCTATGGATTAACCGATAAAATCGAGCTCCTTACAAGTGTCCCCTTTATCTTCAACTATCGTGACACAGGGGGAATCGGTGATATAAGTATAGGATACAAGTATAATATCCTGTCTGAGAAACGCCTTGGTCCGTCAATCTCCTATTTAGTCGGATTTTCGATTCCGGGTAAAGAGACTTTTTCCACACACGGTCATGTTGGTGGAGCCTTGCTTGTAAGTAAACGTATAGGTCCCTTCCGGGGGCATGGAAACCTTTTTTACTTCAAGTCAACCAGTTCTTCCATGAAGGACGAGGTAGAACTGAGGCTCGGCCTTGACCTTGCCGCTGCCCATAGTTTTAACATATTAAGTGAATTAATCGTTAAAAAGAGCCATTTCTCGAACCACATAGACCTGGTGGAAGGGAAGATGGGTTACAGGGTCAGGATTGCCTCAAATTCCTATGCCGCTCTCGGGGTGGGGTATGATTTCAAAAACAGAAACCCTGTGCTCAGGATATTCCTGACACTAAGCCTTTTTCCCCTGGATCAGGTAAAGGTGAAGCGGATTTACGAAGAGGAAAAAACATGAAAAAAAACCTTTTACTTGCTGTAATAACAATTCTATTATTTATGTACGGCCCGGCCTCTGCCTCTGCTGTCCCTGAAACATTCTCGGGTATCGTCAAATTAAGGGCAAAGAGTGTAGTAAATATCAGCACCACCCGGATAATTAAAGAAAAAACCAAACCCTTCACCTTCTCACCTGACACCCCTTATAGTAATGAGGAAAAGAAATTAAGGAGACAGTCCCTTGGCTCCGGCTTTATTATTGATGAAAATGGCTATATCCTGACCAGTAACCATGTCATAGACAGGGCAGACGATATAAGGGTAAAACTCTGGGATGAGACCGAATACAAGGCAACTGTTGTGGGAAGGGACCCAAAGACTGATATAGCCCTTATCAAGGTTGAGGCCGACAGACCTCTTCCAGTGGCCCCGTTAGGGGACTCAGATGCCCTTGAGGTGGGAGACTGGGTTCTTGCCATAGGAAACCCCTTTGGCCTCGGTCTCACGGTAACTGCAGGCATTGTGAGCGCCAAGGGCCGGGTATTAGGCTCCGGGCCCTACGATGATTTTATCCAGACGGATGCGGCCATAAACCCCGGTAACTCGGGAGGCCCCCTCTTTAATCTGAATGGCGAGGTTGTAGGTATCAGCACTGCCATATTTTCTACGTCCGGGGGCAACACGGGGATCGGCTTTGCAATTCCCATTAACCTCGCAAAGGATATCCTGCTTTCCCTTAAAAAAGAGGGCTTTGTTGAAAGGGGCTGGCTTGGTGTTACCGTTCAGAAGGTTACGCCTGAAATCGCTGAGAGTTTTGGACTCAGGGACAGACAGGGTGCCCTGGTAACCGATGTCACAAAGGACTCACCTGCCGACAGGGCAGGAATACAGAGGGGTGACATTATAGTCGGCTATAATGGTAAAAAGATAGAAGACATGCACGAGCTTCCAAGACTTGTAGCTTCAACTCCCGTCGGAACAGGTGTCAACCTGAAAATCTTCCGGGAGGGAAAGGAACTCGATCTAAATGTTATCATTGAAAAGCTGGGCAAGGGGATTGAAACCCCGGAACTTGTTATTGAAAAGATACTGGGATTAAGGACTAAAACCATGCCCCCTGCTATTGCAGAACAGTTCGGGATAAGGGATGGCGGCGCCGTACTCGTCCTTGGTGTTATTGACAACAGCCCGGCTCAAAGACAGAATATCAGGAAAGGGGATGTTATATTGGAGGTCAATCGCAAGAGGGTTACATCAACAGAGGAAATGGCCTCTGTGATCAAGAAACTTGACAAAGGAGACGCCGTCCTGTTGCTTATGAAGAGAAACACAGGATATATATACGTGAGTATAAGGCTGGGGTAAGATATGTTTGATTTAGGAATGCAGGAACTTATAGTCATTTTCGCAGTTGTCCTGATCGTTTTTGGACCGAAAAAACTACCTGAACTTGCCCGTTCACTCGGCAAAGGTGTGGCTGAATTAAAGAAAGCCCTTAACGGGATTAAAGATCAGATAGATACAGAGGTGAAAGACGTTCACGCCCCCCCCCTCAGTAAAGGACTGTCGGATACATTTGAAAGAGTAGACCTCACAGGGAAAATAGCCCAAAAAAAGGAAAATGATCAGCCACCTTTAACGGGAAAAACAGATGATAAAACGGATAAAAAAACTGCAGGACATGAGGGGGAAGAAGCAGGGAGGAAAGCGGAGTAGATGGCTGAGGAAAAACTCCCACTTACTGAGCACCTCACTGAACTGAGGCAGCGGTTAATAAAATCCCTTATTGCCGTACTGATTGGTTTTGGCTTATCCTTCAACTTTTCGGAGCAACTGTTCAGACTCCTGACACTTCCTCTAAGGTCGGACCTCCATTTAACAACTATTTCACCCTACATAGAATTCATACCTAAAGTTTCACCTATTCAAAAACTTGTTTTTCTCGCACCGGCAGAGGCATTCTGGATGAATATAAAGGTGGCCATGGTTGCCGGCATCGTACTTGCGCTACCGGTAGCACTGTATCAACTGTGGAAGTTTATTGCCCCGGGACTCATGCCCTTGGAAAAAAAATATGTTGTCCCCTTTGTAGTGGCCGGAACCATGCTGTTCCTTACCGGAGCCCTCTTTTGCTTCAGTATTATCCTGCCCTTTGCCATGGGTTTTCTCCTGACTTATAAAACCGCCTACATGACCCCAATGATTTCCGTTGGCAACTACGTTGATTTCTGTCTGAAATTTCTCCTTTCCTTTGGTGCCATATTTGAGCTGCCGATCGTGATTCTGTTTCTTACAAGGGCCGGCGTGGTAACACCAAAGACACTCGCAAAAAACAGAAAGTATGCCGTTCTTGTAGCTTTTATCCTCGCAGCCGTCTTGACCCCCACCCCGGATGCCTTTAACCAGACCCTTATGGCTGTTCCTATTATTATTCTTTATGAGACCGGTATAATAATCTCAAAAATTTTCCTTAAAAAGAAGACTCCGGATGAAGGGGATTAGAGGAAAAAGCATAAAGGCCATTTCATGGGATATAGCTGAGGGCTATGTCATTGTGAATCCTATCTTTCTCAAACCCCTTGAGATGGAACTGATAAAAGAACTCTACCAGGAAATTCAACATATACAGACAGAGATTCGGGGAGAGAAGTTTCCGTTCAATGACATTCAGGCAATCAGAAAAAGAAATATGAGGCTTCAGCGGCTAAACAGCACCCAGATAATCATAAGAAATTTTCTTAAAGAGCGCAAACAGCTATTCATATAATAATCATGACACTCGCTCAGGATGTAAAAGATACTATTCAGGAACTTATCAAGGCAAAAAAGAATCTCAGAATCTATCCGGAAAATAATCCCGTCTATGCCAGAACAATTAACAACGTATACTCAAAGATGACCGCAATCCTTGATTCTTCCGGCTCTCTATCCCTAAAAATCAAACAGCACGATATATTCCTTGCGGGTGAGACTGTATACCACAGCGATGAAAAAGAAGAAAATCTCGCTCTCTTCTTTTTTAAGGACGGCATACGGGAGCTGACCTTCAACCAGGGGCTTCCAAAAAATGAAATGGAAGACTTTTTAAGGATACTTTCCGTAGACTTCGAAAGGGAGGTACTTGACGATGATATAGTAACCCTTATGTGGGAAAAAGATTTTCAGTTCATACATTATATTGTTGATGATTCAATTCTTTTAGAAGATGAAACCTATGAAGAAAGGGCTATTGAGGAAGCAAAAAATGCCTCTGCTAATAACGACGGTATCTTAAATGCCTATGAAGATGCGTTTGGTCCTGAAAAGAAATCAGGCTTAAATGTAGTCCCCCTTACCGATGAAGATCTGGGGAGTATTATCCGTGAAATAGAGAACGACCCACCTGACAAGAGCATTACCCTGATACATCTGCTCTTTGAGATGTTGTCTTATGCAGAAGGCATGGGAGAATATAAGGAATTGACTGGTTTTATAAGCTCTGCCCTGGAGTTTGCAATAAACCTTGGAAATCTGGAGGCAGCAGTTTATACATTAAAAAAAATAGAGCATGTCACCGCAGAAGATATTTATGACAGGGACGCATATGTCTGTCTGAAAGAGCTGAAAACCTTTATCAATTCAGCAAAATTCGTCAAACTTCTTGGAGAGATACTCGACGAAGGTGCGGAATTCAATGATGAACTCCTGCACGAATTTGCCTCTCTGCTGGACAAGAGGGCAATCCTTCCGTTTATCCATATCCTGGGAGAATTAAGAAATGCCCCGGCTCGAAAGGCTGTTATAAGCATATTGTCGGAACTCGGCAAAAAAGATATACCCTCCATTGCACAAGGCCTGCACGACAGGAGATGGTATGTAGTGAGAAATATTATATG
>CAZXDE010000090.1:0-7269 GCA_964639515.1 uncultured Thermodesulfovibrio sp. | reverse complement strand
GGATAACTGCTCCATCGATATTCTCCGGGATTATTAACCATACCGGCCCTAACAGGGTTTGTATGGATGTAGGCCGAGAGCTGAACGGCATAACTGTCTTCTTCAACTACAATTGATCTGTATCTCCCCTGAAACACTACACCCACGATCTTGTGCTTTGCCTTAAACCAGTTGGTATAGGATGCATTCAGGTAGTGCATTCCTTCTGATATGTTGGCAAGCGGGGTTTTTATAAAGAGGTGATAATGATTATCCATCAGGCAATAGGCATAGCACACAAAGGAGTATTTATCGCAAGTCTCTGCTGTTTTATCAAGGAATATCCGCCTGTCATCATCACCATAAAAGATATTTTCCTTGCGGTTTCCCCTTGCTGTTATATGATAAACTGCATTCTCAAAGGATAGTCTTAAAGGTCTCGCCATGGGTAAATCTTATCATTTACACCCCCTTATGTCAAATGTTGAGACCTGACCCCTTTCCTTCTTTGGCCTGTTTCGGTATAATCAGGTTAATGACTCAAAGCAGCCCTGGTTCCGGTTTCCCCATGAAGAAGAGAGAAATAACTGAAATTATATGCAGGAGATACTGCAAGTATTACAAGGAGGGGAAAGAGGACCTCCTCTGCGGGACTTACAGGTTTTTGGCAGAGAGGTACTCAGCCGGGGAGTTGGAGAGAGTGCCTGAGGAGATCACACCTGACTTTTCAGGGGACGCCTATATACTGGAGGAGATATGCAGAAGGTGTGAGTTTTTTGCTGATGGCTGTGACTTCAGGGGAGGCAATCCCGGCCCTCCGTGCGGCGGGTATTATGTAGTGGAATGGCTAAGAAAAGAGCCCGGATAGCGGACACCCCTCACACCGGGGCCTCGGTTTGCAGAAATCCTTGCCCAGCCTTACAAGGAGTGCATGATATTCGTTGAATAGCTGCACATCACGGGAAAGGGCGGTATGAAAAAATTCCTGAAATCTTTCATAGGACTCTGCGCCGTCCATAACGCCATGTCTTGAAAGCACCCTCTTTGTATAGGCATCTATAACGAAAACCGGCCTTTCAAGGGCGTAGAGGAGCATGGAGTCAGCGGTCTCGGACCCAATGCCGTTGACACTCAGTAGCTCCCGCCTCAGGGTTTCGGTATCAACCTTCCTCATCCTTGAAACCCTTCCCGAATAGCGATTGATAAAGAACTCGATAAAGGCCTTCAGCCTTTTGGCCTTAACATTAAAATACCCCGCAGGCCGGATCAGTTCGGCAAGCCTCTCATGGCTCATCTCATGGATGGCCGCAGGTGTCAGGGCCTTTGCCGTCTTCAGGTTCTCTATTGCGCGCTCCACATTTCCCCAGTTTGTATTCTGGGTAAGTATTGCCCCTACCATTACCTCAAAAGGGCTGTCACCCGGCCACCAGTGCTGACGGCCAAAGGTTGAGAAGAGCCTTGAGTAGACATCCATCAACAGATTGTCCTTAGGGTGTGGTATCAGCAGGTGGAAACCTCCTGCATTAATTTGCCAACTATCCTGAAGTACTCTTTTTCACAATCACCCTCTATCTCCTTCATCCTCTGAAAGGGCCGGTTAAAATCCTCTTCTCCCGCTGTAAAAAGACCGTGTCCGAATACAATGGCAGCGTCTGATTCCTTAAAAGCCTTTGGAACGGTCCGGACCATACCTGTAGGGCCGGTCCCGACTTCACCCGGTACAACCGGGACTCCGCAGACATACCTTTTTTCAGGACATGCCTTATAGCACTCCCCCCTCAAAGGGCACTCCTTAAGACAGTGCATGGACATAATCACGGAGAATTTCGGGTGACCATGCAGTATGAAGCGGAAAGGGGTCGTCCGGTAGGTGGCCCTGTGGGTTGCAAACTCGGATGAGGAGGTTATCCCGACGGATGAAGAGCCGTCAACAGGTACGGCATCGATACAGCCCTCAAGCTCATCAAGGGAGGCAGCGGTTTCACTGATATATATTTTAGCGTTAAAATAACAGGATATGTTTCCGAAGAAGGAATCCACCAGCCTTTCCGTCACAAGCCTTTTGCCTGCCTCTTCTATCATTGAATATACTGTGGCTTCGTCTTCCGGCGGCCCCTTGAGCAACGGATGAAGACTTCCGGCATCTTCACGGCCGGCCTGCTGTGGATACAAAAAGGCCTTTATCCTGTCAAACCCGTCGATTCTTTCCCTGTCCGCTTTCAGATTATTCTTTTTGCAGGTTTCAAGATACATCAGATGGTCGTGGAAGTATTTAACAAAGGTGGAGAAGCAGGCCGAACTGTATGAGATAAATGCCTGCTCAGGAGAGATGGTCCCGTAACTTACAATGGCCGTCCCGGTCTCAACAACGGCAGACTTCCTCTCTGAAAGGACATGGGCTATCTTCTGCGGGTCCGGAGACCCTATCACCGGTATATCATGAAAAAACGTCCTTGTCTCACAATCCTCAGGGACAATGGCCCTGTAGTCATGGAGTTCGGACAGACCGTGCCTGAGCAGGGCCCTGATGATACTCCTTCGGGGTTCTTCGGGAACTGCAAAGAGCAGGGAATTGATATTCATCAGTCCAAAAACCTCTTTCAGTGCCTGAAGGCTGATGAACTGAAGGTCTGAGTGGGTATTTGAATATATCTCCTCATCTATGGCGAGAAAGAGTATTTCAGACCCTTTGACAAGCCCCTGAGAGACGAGCTTGTCTGTGTATTTGTCAATCAGCTCTTTCATCTTCTTCTGTAACTCTCCCCTCTTCGTCATAGCCCCTTATTCTGTAATACCTGTCAAGGGCATCATCAAAATCCTTCCTCCTGATTGGCGGTATTGTCACGTTCTCGTCTGAATACCCCGCATCCCTGAAAAACCTCTCCGGCAGGACGTCATCCTTTCGTGAAAAGCCGTTCAATGTATTGAGATGCCTTTCAAGAAGCCACGTACGCTCCCCTGCCCTCACGAGTGACTGCACATCATACTCCCTTGCCGTCACTGCATTTATGGCCTTTGCATACTCCTCAAGGGAGGCTGCAAAGAAGACAAACTTGCATGCTGTAAGGGAATCTATTACTGTGTTTATATCCTCGGATATCTTGACCATCCTGGCCTTGCCCACAAAGGAAAACCTGTCAACAGCCACAGGCTTTCTGAGTATCTCGTAACTTATCGGATATGCCCTGAGGTGGCAGCCTCCGCGGTTTGAGGTGACATAGGCAAGGGCCATGCCACAGGCGCCCCGGGGGTCATAGGCCGGCAGCTCAAGTCCCTTTACCGTCATGCTGAGCTCAGGCACACCCTTTGACTCTGCAAACCTCCTTGAACCCTCGGACAGGGCGTCTCCAATACCCTCTCTTTCCCCTATAAGCACTACATGCCTGAGGAGCTCCTCCGGCGACAGCCTCCTGCCTGAAAACTCTGAATAACAGGCAATGGTGGATGCAGTTGTAATGGTGTCAAGGCCGTAATCATTACAGAGGCGGTTTGCCTCGACAATACTCGGGAGGTTACTGTTGCCGTTGAGGGCGCCAAAATGTGAAACTGTCTCGAATTCAGGCATAACCTCACCTGCCCTGCCCACTTTCTTGCATAGTATGGGACACCCACTGCAGCCTTTCTTCCTTGTATGATAGGCGGTCTTCATTGAATAACCCGAGTATTGACCGGACTGGGGGAATACACTCTTTCTGAAATTCTCCGTAGGCTCCATCCTCCGTGCATGTATCAGGTCAACAAGGGCTGCCGTGCCGAACTCACTGAGGCCGAACTCACCAAAAACTGCAGGTGAGGCCCTCAGCAGCCTCATTATCTCCTCCCTTGCCTTCTTCAATGCCCCGGGGTCAGCGACCTTTACCTCCCCTGTCCCCCTTATCTTTATTGCCTTCAACCTCTTGGCCCCCATAACGGCCCCGAGCCCGCCCCTGCCTGCAACGTAGTGTCCGTCAAATACAATTGAAGCAAACCTGACGCCCCGCTCTCCTGCACGGCCGATTATGGCCGTTGAGCCGTCATCACCAAGAATGGTTGCCGTCTCTTCTACATTTCTGCCGTAAAGGGGCCTTGCGTCCTTTATGGATATATTGTTGTCCTGAATGTCTATCGTCACCCACTCTCTGGAGAGACCGGAGACGATGAGCATATCAAACCCCGCCCTCTTCAGCTCGGTTGCAAATCTGCCCCCCACAGAGCAGTCAAAGACCGTTGATGTCAGAGGAGACCTTGAGACTACGGAGAGCCTTCCTGATGTGGGGGCTGAAGTGCCGACCAGCGGGCCGGAGGCAAATATTATCGGCATATCCTCTGAATCAAACGGTTTTGTTATGTGCTCCCTGATCAGCGCCACACCAAAACCGCGTCCCCCGATATATTTCTCGCACAGCTCCGGAGGGGTCTCAAATATATCCCAAACTCCTTCCGAGAGGTCTATCCTGATGCTTTTTCCTGTATACCCCGTCATTTACACCTTCCGTTCATCTTATAAATAAATGTCAGCACCTCAGCCACGGCCCTGTAGAGTTCAGGCGGTGTTTCTTCATACATATCAAGGGTGGAGAGTATCTCCACCAGGGCCTTGTCCTCATGGATGGGTACACCGTGCTCACGGGCAAGGGCGATTATCCTCTCGGCAAGCCACCCCCTGCCCCTGGCCACCACTTTCGGTGCCGCATCAACACCCTGTCTGTATTTCAGGGCTGCTGCCTTTTTCCGCTCTTCCTTCATACCCTTATATCAAGACCTTCTGAAAAGGCGCTGCTGAAGTCTGCTTTCTCCTCATGCCTCGCACTTATGCTGCCGACTTTAAGGCCGGAGGCTTTAAACTGTTGCTCAATCACGGGCAAGCCCTCCTTCAGCGCTTCAACAAAGGCCCGGTTCTCTGTAATGAACCTGACATGGAAACGCCCTGACTGCATAAGGATAAGGGCCATTATCCTGCCGGTCCCCTCCAGGTCGAGGTTGACAATGCAGGAATACGCCCTCTCTTCAGGCTTCCCCCTGCATGATTCCCTGAATATCAATTCTCCATCCCGCAAATCCTTCCAGATGAGGGGGATAAAGACCTGTAGCGATTCATTCAGTCTTGACTGAAGCTGAAAGAACTCTATGTTTTTGATGAGTTTGTCTATAGCCGTGTTCAGATTATCGGGCTTTATGTTGTTCCGGCTTAAGTGCTCAATTACACCGGCATCCCTTAGCGCGCCTTTAATGCTGAGAAGGGTGCCCTTGAGGTCATCCTTAATAATCCGTGCAAGCCCTTTTTCAGCAGCCGATTCACCACTGCTACCCGGCATGGTCTTCTGTTGAAGCTCCTGTTTCAGCATATCATCTGTAACGAGCCTCAGGGTAAGCAGCCTTAATTTTGTCTCAAAAAATATGCCGGATGACTCTATGACCTCCTTTGAGATACCCGATGCGAGCATCTCGATCTGAGGGAAGAATTTTTTTAGTGATGCAAGCTGGGGGAGCACTTCCCTGACTGATCCGGGAAGCGTCTCAATCAGGCTCCTCAGTCTTCCCATCTCCCCTGCCTCAAGTCTTGCACCCCTGAGGTTATCAAGGGCAGAGAGGATGGAGTTTTTAACAGTCTCTGGAGACTCACTCCCTCCTCCAACCAACCTCAGCCTTATCTCATTTCCCTTACCCTCTACCCTGAGCATAAGGGTTTCATTTTTTTGCAGGGGGATGTCTGTCGTTGCCTTAAGAACCGTGTTTTTCAGCCTGATGGAGACGGTGTTGTTGGAAGTGATATTCAAAACCTCGGCCTTGACAATATCCCCTATCTTTAAGGTGAGGGCCGGCCTGTCCCTGATAAAGAGGTTTATAAACTTTCCTGTCTTATTAATCAACGGCCCTTGCATTTTCTAATTAACGGCCCTGCATTTTGCCTTTTTCAAGTCCCCTGTATTTTAATATAAACCGGTCACTTATAGTATAATTTATTCAATTAATCGTATCTTACTGAAAAGGAGCTTTATATGCTTGACGCAAGGTTTGTCAGAGACAATGTTCAGGTTGTCAGGGATGCACTGCAAAAGAGGGGTTATGAGATTGACCTTGACGAGTTTCTCTCTCTTGAGGAGAAGCGCAGGGAGATAATCAGGAAGGTGGAGGAGCTCAGAAACAGGCGCAATGTGGTCTCTGACGAGATCGGGAGGCTTAAGAAGGGTGGCGGGGACGCCACGGACCTGATCAGCGAGATGAAAAAGGTCTCGGAGAGGATAAAGGCACTGGATGAGGAGCTGAAGGGTGTTGATATAAAGGTCAGGGATTTCCTCCTGAACCTGCCCAATATTCCCCATGAATCAGTCCCCGTCGGCAGGGATGAGAGTGATAACCCGGAGATAAGGCAGTGGGGAAAGCCTGAAGAGTTCGATTTTGAACCCCTGAACCACTGGGATATCGCCGAAACCCTTGATATTGTGGATTTTGACAGGGCATCAAAGATTGCTGGGGCAAGGTTTGCCCTGATGAAGGGTTATGGGGCAAGGCTTGAGAGGGCACTCATGAACTTCATGCTCGACCTGAACACCTCAAAAGGCTATCAAGAGGTCTTTCCGCCAATCCTGGTTAACCGGGAGAGTATGACCGCTACAGGCCAGCTCCCGAAGTTTGAGCCGGATCTCTTCAGGATTGCTGATCCGGAACTGTATCTCATCCCGACGGCAGAGGTGCCGGTAACCAACATCCACAGGGATGAGATCCTGAATGAAAAAGACCTGCCCATCTACTACACGGCTTATACCCCCTGCTTCAGACGGGAGGCAGGCTCCTATGGCAAGGACACCCGCGGGCTCATCAGGCAGCACCAGTTCAACAAGGTTGAGCTGGTAAAATTCGTCAAACCCGAAGACTCCTATGAAGAGCTTGAGCGGCTTACAGAGAATGCAGAGGATATCCTGCAGAGGCTTGGCCTTCCTTACAGGGTGGTGGTGCTATGCACGGGGGACCTTGGTTTTTCCGCTGCAAAGACATACGATATTGAGGTGTGGCTGCCGGGGCAGGGCCGTTACAGGGAGATATCTTCCTGCTCAAATTTCGAGGACTTTCAGGCCCGCAGGGCAAACATCCGTTTCCGGAGGGAAGGTAAAAAGGGCGCAGGATTCGTTCATACCCTGAATGGCTCCGGACTCGCAATTGGAAGAACGGTTGTGGCAATCCTTGAAAACTACCAGCAGGCGGATGGCACAGTAGTTATTCCTGAAGCGCTGAGATCCTATATGGGAATGGATGTGATTAAATAGAGTCTGTGTATAAACTACAGTCATTTGTCATTCCCGCAAGTGAAGC
>CAZXDE010000089.1:0-7305 GCA_964639515.1 uncultured Thermodesulfovibrio sp. | reverse complement strand
GCGTATAAAGTGGTATCATTATTTTATGAAAGAGGCGATGTTTTATGAAAAGCTGGATGAGGGAAAGGTTAAATGTCATCTTTGCTGTCATTACTGTGTAATAAAGCCAGGTAAACGCGGCCGCTGTGCGGTCAGGGAAAACAGGGACGGTACCCTTTTCAGCCTGGTTTATGGAAAGGTTATTGCCAGGAATATAGATCCAATAGAGAAGAAACCGCTCTTTCACTTCCATCCGGGTTCAAGGTCATATTCCATAGCTACCGTGGGGTGTAATTTCAGATGCCTCCATTGCCAGAACCATGAAATAGCACAATATCCGAAACTCCATCCTGACATAGCAGGCGAAGATATGACGCCTGAGGATGTGGTGAATGAGGCTGAGAGGATGGGTTGCAGGAGCATATCGTACACTTACACGGAGCCGACCATATTTATGGAGTTTGCCTATGATTGTGCACGTCTTGCACATGATCGGGGTATAAAAAATGTTTTTGTAAGTAATGGTTATACCGGCCCGGAGGCTGCGCGAAAGTTCGCACCTTATCTTGATGCAAATAATATCGATCTCAAGGGAGATGACGGTTTCTATAAAAATGTTGTGGGCGCAAGGCTGCAGCCCGTCCTTGATACCATAAAACTCATGAAACATCTGGGAATCTGGGTTGAGGTTACAACCCTCATTATCCCCACATATAATGATTCTGAAGAGTTTCTGAGATGGGTGGCGGATTTTATAAAATCCGTAGACCCCGCTATCCCCTGGCACGTAACCCGGTTTTATCCGACGTACAAACTGCTCGACCAGCCGGGGACTCCGCCGGCGATATTGAGAAGGGCACGCGAGATCGGGCTTGAGGCCGGGCTCAAGTATGTCTACGAGGGGAACGTACCGGGGGAGGGAGGGGAAAACACCTATTGCCCCTCCTGTGGCAAACTCCTTTTAGAGCGGTTTGGTTTCTCTCTTACACAGATAAACCTGAAGAATGGACGGTGTCCCGGTTGTAACTCCATAATCGATGGAGTCGGGATGCCATAAACTCGAACATCTCCTCTCATGAGGGGATGGCAGGCGTCGGTAACACCCGGTTTCAGGCGGTATGCACTGTCGCACTCTCTCACGGTTCAGAACCTGAGGATAGCTCCTATATTTCCCCTCTCTTTGAGGGAAGTTGTTTCATATGCCAGAACTTCGATCGTTGCTCCCTGCTCAACAGCCCTCTGTACAACGAGTTCAACCATATATTCGATAGGCTCCATTTCACTGCCACAGTACGGGCATTTGGGAATATTCCGGACCGAGAGCAGACCGCAGTTCACACATTTGAATCCTGACGCCTCGTAGTCCTTTACGAATACGAGCTTATGAATCTTGCCTTCCATTGCCGCACCTATGATGTCTTCAATGCCAAGCACTGCCTGGTTACCCTTCATGGCACGTGTTATCAGCTCATCTACAATCTTTTTCTCCTTTTCAGCTTCATAGACTGAAAGAAGGGGTTCTGCACGTTTCAGAACCTCGTCGGGTTTCAAAAACATCTCGGCTGCAAACTGTCCCTTGATTCTGGTCCTTACAGTTTCCGGTAACATATCATTAAACATGGTCACCGCTTCTTCAGACCCACCAACAAAAAACAGGTCGATCCGTTCTGCTGACAGGAATGATTCAAGTTTTTTTATAACTTCTTTAAGGTGTAGCCCTACATGATAATCTATGTGACGCTGATAGTGGGGCTCGGCAAGTGCAAACCAGCCGCCTTTTTTATGTTTTCCCGGCACATCGGCGGTTTTAATCTCTCCGTATTCCACTATCTCTCCAAGGTGGATAACAAATATCCTTGCCTCATCCTTTTCAACAAGCAGAATGAGGTATCCCGGGTTGTTATCGAGGATATCAAGCAGTGGTTTTATATAGGGTGTATTGTCAACAATGAGGGTGTTTTTAACCGGGACCGAAAGATTATATTCCCTCCGGAAACCAGTCTCCTCAGAGCTCACCAGCACTAACCCCTTCCTGAACCCCCTCTTGTTGGAAGTCACATAAGCACTGATTTTTTCAAGGTCTGACTTTATCTTCCCGTATACCCCCTTTTCGGTATTTTCAGAGACCTCCCTGATCATATTCTTGAGGTGCAGGACATATTCACCCTTCGGGTTTGTGATGGGATTCACATTCAGATACAGACTGACATAATAGTCTTCGTTACCCTGAATTTCCGACAGATACTTTAACTCTTCACGATTCAGCATTTACACCTCCTTCAAGATTTCTGAATATTTCAAATACGGATATAAACATTGCCATAACCAGGGGACCCAGCACAAGTCCTATCAGCCCGAAGACCTTAAGTCCGCCGATTACACTAAAGAAGATGACCAGTGTCGGCATCCTTGTCCTGCCGCTTATTATTATCGGTTTTAGTATATTATCTATACTACTTATTATAAAGGTACCAACAAATAAAAGAATAATGGCCTTTATAAACGCCTTTTTTATAAGGAGATAAATTACTACAGGTCCCCATATGGAAAATGTCCCGACCCCGGGTATAAAGGACATAAACCCGATAGCGGTTCCCAGGAGTATCGGGGAATTCATGCCCAGGAGCAGGAAGGTAATGCCGCCGACAGTCCCCTGGGCCACGGCTACAGCAACTCCGCCATATATGGTTGATATGACCATATCTTTCATCTGTAATTCAAGCCTGTCCCTTTGTGGCTCGGAAAAAGGCATATAATCGTGAAATTTTCTTATAAAGTCCGGTGCGTCTCTTAACATGAAGAACATTGCAAAAAGCATCAGGAAGAAATTCATAAAGACGGAAGCAATATTGGCGACCCCTTTTGTGACATTTCCCAGGATGTCTTTGCCCATCCTGGAGATATTTTCCGAGATAATGGCTGCAAGGTCGATCTTTTCTATGTTAAGGGTTGATTTTATCCTTTCCTGTACCCAAAGTGCCTGTGGACTGTTTATCCAGTCCTGTACCTTACCGATCCCTTCTGTATTTATATAATCTGCAAAGTTGCTTAACTCGTTGGCAAGGGCTATTGTCAGATAAGAGAATGGCCCCAGAATGATAATAACGGTGATTGAGATGGTTATGACGGAGGCAAGCACCTTCCACTTTACAAATCTGCACAGGTATGCATAAACAGGATAAAATACGATGCTTAATACAATGGCCCAGGCAATAGAGGATAGAAAGGGCTTTAGTATCAGGTAACAGAGGTAACCAAGGAAAGAGGTTAAGGTTACAAGTGTAAAGCCATAGAACCTATTTGCTCCCATGGTTGACTCCCTTAACTGCCTTTAATTCAGGATCCGGCGAGTCTTCCTTATCAGGCAGCAGCTCTGCAGGTGACTGGATGGTTTCGATCATGAGGGGCAACATTAAGGTGACGATAACCCTGATTCTGTGGACAAAGTCGTTTTTTTTTGCATTGTTCATGCCTTCCCTGTAACTCTTCAGTGCTCTGGCCCGGATACCGGGAAGTAGTTCCAGGGTTAATGATGCTGTTTCAAAAAATTCATTCACGGGTATTCTTATCCGTTCAAGGGGCAGAAAAAACCTCTTCAGGACTCTGAGGACTTCCTCAACCGGTGTCTTTAAGGTCAGAAGTTTAGCCCCGGCAATAAGACCTGAAACCCTTGCAGCCCGTATCAGTGCTATCCTTAAAGACTCTGCCGTTATGTCTAAAGGCCCTATTTCTATTAAAACCCTGCCAGGGTAGAAGAAAAGATTGCCCAGAAAAGTGGTGAGTAAAAAGATGGTTATCGGTATAATTCCTCCTCTCATACCCGGGAAAAGGAGGATAACGAAACTCAATGAGAGCAGGAATAAGGCCGTTGCAGTGTTCTCCACAAGAAAGAGAGAGATTGAGAAAGCGATATACAGTAATATCTTTGATGATGCACTCAAAGTGGATATACCCCCCGGGAATGTTTGCTTTCTGTCTTTGCGGGTTCTACAATGAAATATCAGTTACAATTGTGGCAGATTACCTTGTTTCATTGCAAGTTTTGGTGCATCAGGGAGAGAGAGGATGTATCTGTAAATTCCTGATGCTATTGCCTCGACTGCGGTTTTTTTGAACTTCCGGTTTCCAAGCAGATGCTCTTCACGGGGATTACTTATGAATGCAACCTCAACAAGCACAGACGGCATCTCTGCATCTACAAGCACGTAAAAGAGTGCCTGTTTAACCCCTAAGTTTTCAATGCCGCGATAACCCCTGGTGAGTCTTTTATACAGTGAGTCCTGAATAAAATGGGCCAGTCTCAGTGATTTATCCCGTTTGGTTTCTCTTTCAAGGGATGCAAGGATTGTTCCCAGTTCGCTCCTGGCCCTCTTCATCTTCTCCAGAGAGATGGCATTTTCCCTTGCAGCAACCCTCATAGCCTCGGTATCGTTGGTCCAGTTCAGGAAATAGGTTTCAACACCCCTGGTCCGCCTTTTAAGGCTGGCATTGGCATGAATGGAGACAAAGAGGTCTGCCTTTTTTTTGTTAGCCACAGCAGTCCGCTCACCAAGACCTATGTAAACGTCTCTGTTCCTTGTAAGATAGACCTCAAGGTTATAACGCTCCTGAAGTATCTTCTTGAGCTTGCGGGCTATGTCGAGGGTTACGTCTTTTTCCTTTAAACCCCTGGGACCTGTTGCTCCAGGGTCGTAACCCCCGTGTCCGGCGTCGATCACCACTATCTTTCTTTCCCTGTAAAAGGGGTTTTTCTCCTGTCCGATATCGACAACCAGCCTTGGTGGAGATTCAAGGGTGAAGGTCCTGTAATTGTTCAGTTTTTTAAGCTCAAGCACTACCCTGACCGTATCTTTGCTGTATCGGGCAATGCGGATTTTTTTCAGAATTCCCCTCTGCAGGTTTTTAAGCGGTATTGTTTCAGGAGAGAGACTTACATCTTTAAGGTCAAAATATATCCTGTCAGGATCTTTGAGCCGGTGAGCTGAATAAGCGGGAAGGTGGTTGAATTCAAAAACAATACGGGTGTTTGTGCCGTTGACATTGAACCTTATGTCCCTGACCTCTGCAACATCACCCGCAATTGCAGGAGTGTGGAAGTAGATAATGCAGGTCAATAGAAAGAAAATGCCTGTAAATATCCCTGTCCTGAAAGGCTGCTTAGACATTTTTAGCATCCATTTAAACATTCAGAGGGCTTTTACCTCTGTGACTTCAGGAACCTCTTCCTTCAGTGTCTTTTCCACCCAGTTTTTCATGGTCAACCCTGCCATTATGCAACTGCTGCACTGTCCCTTGAGCCTTACATATACGATTGTATCCTTTATCTCTACAACCTCAATGTCGCCACCTTCTTTATTGAGGCCTTCTCTTATCCTCTCGATTGCCTTTTCGACCCTTTCAGCATCCATTCCGTCACTCAATGACATTATAGACAATTTATTTTTATATTTCAACCCCTTTTTGGATATTTTCTATTTTGATGGTTTAGCATATTCTTATAACCTGTTGAAATGAAACGTTTCCTGCTGGAAAGATAACGGATTGGTGCTGGTTTCGGAGTATATATAAAAATCCTGGTGACTTCATTGAAACTACAGGATATAAATTTAGCCGCAGATTCGCGCAGATATACGCTGATTTTTAAAGAAACTTTTATTAAGTTTTCAATACCCTCAGTCTTTGCTGAGGAGTTTCCCTTCACTAACCTTCATGCTTTTTGATAGAATACATCTATTGTGAGCCAGGGGATTAATGAAAACATAGAATACAGGGGAAGAGTCTTCCATGTTCAGACAGAGGAGCGGGGGAAAGAGAGACCTGTTCTTGTGTGTACCCTTTTTTACAGGGGGTTGATACTCTCCGAAAAGCGGTTGGCATACCGGGATATAATAAATTCCGGCCACTTTCAGGAGCAGCTTGATCAGCTCAGGAGGGATATTCACAAGCAAATGATTGAAAAGCTTCAGAAAGGGCTTTATGATGAGAAGATAGCGGCCTTTCTTGACTCTGAGGGGGTATCTGAGGAGGCAACATCGCTTACTGCTGATGAAGATGCGCTTGAACCTCTTTTTAAAAGTTATCTGCTGCCGTCCCTGAGCAGGGACTTGAAAGTAGATTTGCCGGAGCACGAGGTGCTTGCCATCAGTGAGAAGATACCTTTCCTGAAAGGGGCTTCAAAAAAGGAACGGTATCTTTCACTTTGTGCCGAGATTTATTCAAGGGTTAAGGACAGGTGTGATAAAGAGGCGTTTAAGAGTCTGGTAAAGAAATGGTCAACCGGGATCAGGCTTCATACTGATGCACCTCCGGACAGATTTCCATGAGGGAGGCGGCAGGGAATATCCTGATGCCGTCAAATTTACGTAAATTCAGAAAGATACTGATAGTGAAGCCGAGCTCTCTCGGTGACATTATTCATGCCCTGCCTTTACTTGATGCCGTTAAAACCGTCTTGCCTGATTCAGAAGTGCACTGGGTTGTAGCCAGGGGGTTTGAGGGTGTGCTTCAGGGACACCCGATGATTAAGCGTCTATGGGTAATACATAAGGAAAACTGGAAAAGACCTTTAAAGCTTATATCAACGGTCTCAGAGCTTGGAAACCTTTTCAGGGGACTCAGATTTGAGAGATATGACCTGGTTATCGACCTTCAGGGCTTATTGAGAAGTGGTCTTATCACAGCGCTGTCAGGTGCTTCCCTGAGGGTGGGTTTCAGTGATGCAAGAGAGTTGAGTCCATTCTTCTACAACCTCAAGGTCAGAGGGGGAACCGGCATTCATGCTGTTGATAGATACCTTAAACTTGCTTCCTTAATCGGAATTGATACGGGCGGAGTTGATTTTCCACTGCCCCCGATTCAGGATACTTTTCACTCGGAAGGCCCCTATTATGTTGTAGTCCCAGGTGCAAGATGGGCCACCAAGAGGTGGCCTGTCGAGTACTTTATTGATGTAATAAAGGCCTTGCCAACGACTGCCGTCATAGTTGGAAGCAGGGAAGATATTGATATTGCCGGGACAATAGCCTTAAATACAAGTGGTCGTTCAATTAATATGGCAGGGAAGACTGACCTTAAGAGGCTTTTCTCCATTATAGGGGGTGCATCTTTTATGCTATCCAATGATTCAGGTCCAATGCATATGGGTGCAGCCCTGTCAGTGCCTGTTTATGCAATTTTCGGCCCGACGAGTGAGGTCCTGACCGGTCCATACGGCGATGGACACAGGGTCTTAAGGGCGGATATTGGTTGTTCCCCCTGTTTCAGGAAAACTTGTGCTACCATGAGGTGTATGAGAGAGGTTACCCCCGGGCAGGTTATAAAGGCAAT
>CAZXDE010000088.1:2468-7350 GCA_964639515.1 uncultured Thermodesulfovibrio sp. | reverse complement strand
TTCCGTGATTAATTTGACCCTCCGTTTAATTTTATGAGATAATGACAGGATGAAAAAAAGGTTGTTGTTATTACTTATATCACTCACCCTCGTCTCCTGTGTAACTCCTGCGGTAATAAAAAAGCCGACTATCGGGACAGTGGTTGAAACGAACAGACCCAAAGAGGCTGAAATACCGTCAACAGCCAATGAGGAATCTTCCCTCAACTATATCCTCGGCTATCAGGCCGAGATGGAAGGCAGATGGGCTGAAGCACTCAAATACTATGAAGAGGCGTCAAAAGTTGACCCCGCTTCTCCTTACCTGAAGGTACAGATCGGACGCATCCTGCTCAGGACCGGCAAGGTGAAAAGTGCAACGGAAAAGATAGAAGAGGTAATAAAGAATTATCCTGATTATCTGCCCGCACTCAGGCTCCTTGGGCAGCTCTATAATGGTCGGAAAAAAACAGACGATGCCATCAGGATATACGAAAAGATAGTCAGGATTGACCCAAATGACGCTGAGGCGCATCTCCTCTTAGGTGTGCTCTACGCCTCTGAAAAGAGGTATTCAGAATCGGTCGAAGTCCTCGAAAAATTCCTGAAAAACAACCCCGATAATCTGATGGCCATTTATTATCTTGGGTCGGTCTATTTTGATATGAAGGACATAGAGAAGGCAGAGACATATTTTCAAAAGTCCCTTGAATTGAAACCCGACTTTGACGCTGCCCTCTACAGGCTCGGCCTCATCAGTGAGGTCAAGGGTAAAAACGACGAAGCAATAAACTACTATAAAAAGGCATCGGAACTTAATCCGTTTAATTTTCAGGCCAGGGAAAGACTCTCAAGTTTATACATAAAAGAGAACAAACTGCAGGAGGCCATTGACGAGCTTGAAAAGATAAGCAGCCAATTTCCAAAAAATACCGAGGCACATAAAAGGCTGGGACTACTGTATTTTGACAATAAAGAGTATGAAAAGGCTATTGAGCAATTCAGGCTCGTGATAGAGGCGAAACCTGATGACCTTGCAGTAAGGTATTACCTCTCCCTTGCCCTTGGAACACTCAAAAAATACGACATGGCCATAGATGAGCTTAAGGCGATACTCGCCTTGGACCCAAAAAACATTCAGGCATTCCTGAATCTTGCCTACATTTATTCAGACTCCGGACAGTACAAGGATGCAATAAACACATATGACAAATTAATCGCCATTGACGCCAAACCTGAATATTATATATACAAGGCATCAAGCCTGCTGAAACTTAACAAGACCAAAGCCGCTGAAAAGACGCTTAAGGAGGCGATTGAAAGGTTTGGAGAAAATGACGAACTCTACTTTAATCTTGCAGTTGTCTACGAAAAAGAGAAGAGATTTGATGATATGGTCAAATCTCTCAAGAAAACCCTGAGCCTCAATCCCGACCATGCCGATGCACTTAATTTCCTCGGGTACAGTTATGCCGATAAAGGGATTAAACTCGATGAGGCATTATCACTAACACAAAAAGCCCTCTCTCTTATGCCGGATAACGGCTACATTATTGACAGCCTTGGCTGGGTTTATTACAAACTCGGCAGATACGAAGAATCCCTGAAAGAACTCAGAAAGGCCGTCAAGATAGTAAAGAATGACCCTTTGGTTTACGAACACTTAGGTGATGTGCTTGCAGCCACAGGGAATAAAAAAGAGGCCATCGAGGCGTACAGAAAGGCCATCCTTTACTCTGAAAAAGAGGAAGGGCTTAAAGAGCGGGTAGAGAAAAAGCTGGAAAAATTATCCGGCAAATAACTATTAACCTATAATCCTGCCAATGATATCATCACTCTATTCACCTGCAAAGATAAACTGGTTTCTTAAGGTCCTCGGCAAAAGGGCAGACGGTTACCATAACATCTATTCCGTTATGCAGAGGATTGCCCTCAGTGATACGCTTTCTTTTGAAAGAACAGCAGGGGATATAACGGTAGAATCCGATCTCGGGATTGCAATGGAGGAGAACCTTGTTTACAAGGCCGCCGCACTTATGAAGAAACATACAGCCTGTTCTTCAGGTGTCAGGATAAAACTTATTAAAAAGATCCCCCTTCAGGCAGGGCTCGGCGGCGGCAGCAGTAATGCAGCCACCACACTTTTTGGATTGAACAACCTGTGGAAGACAGGTCTTAACCTCAGGACATTAACAGAGCTGGGCGCAAGTTTGGGCTCGGACGTGCCTTTTTTTCTGAACGGCCCAATTGCCGTTGTTGAAGGCAGGGGAGAGGTGATTACACCTTTGGAGACTTCAACTAAGGAGATTACACTGCTCATTGTAAAGCCTGAACACGGTATATCTACTGCCCTTGCCTATAAAGAAGTAGCCGCATATTCTGAGATGGACAGGTCCCAACAGAGCCTGCTCATTGAGATACTCGGGAAAGGCCCGATTGACAGACTGTGCGAAGTCCTCGTTAATGACTTTGAAGTGCCGGTATACAGGCTGTATCCTGAACTCAAAGATATCAGGGACAGGCTATTGAACCAGGGGGCAGTTGCTGCCCTGCTGTGCGGCAGTGGCTCCAGCATCTTCGGAGTCTTCCCAAACAATGCATATGCAGAAGAGGCGTCGAGGTCTTTTGAAGACCTCCGGCATGTGGTAACGGAAACGGTTTCCCATTAATGACAATACACTTAATATGTTCAGCTTAAAGACCAACGGCCGCAAAACAGGAAGGATGGGAAAGGCCGACAGGGAAATTCTTGATAAAGTCCTTCCCCGGTTTGAGATCAAATCCAACGGGTTTATCGACCCTGCTGAAATCTTTGGCAGGCAGGCGCCACTGTATGTTGAAATAGGGTTTGGCAACGGAGACTTCCTCTTTGAAAAGACGATTAGCACCCCTGAGGCCGATTTTATCGGGATTGAGCTATACATAACAGGCGTCGCCAAATTACTGAAAAAAATCGTCCAGCACAAAAACACCTCTGACGGCCCTTACCTGAAAAACCTCCGTATATTTATAGATGACTCACGGAAGGTTCTTGAAAAAAATATTCCTGATGAAAGCATAGCCGGGATTTATATACTCTTTCCCGACCCGTGGCCAAAAAAACGGCACAACAAGAGGAGACTCGTCAAGCCTGAGTTTTCACGGCTTATTTATTCAAAACTGAAAAACAACGGATTTGCAGTAACGGCTACAGACCATCTTGACTATGCCGAAGGAATCGCAGAATCTTTCAGTGCCGGCTTTCAGCCGTCAAAAACAGATATATCCGATATCAGAAAAACAAAATATGCCGTAAAGGCAATAGCTGAAGGGAGGGAACTCCACATCTCTTCATTCAGGAAGGTTTTTTAGCACCTTACTTTTCGAGTATATATCCGACCACATCTCTCAGGTTATTAAAAACCCTGTCAGCATAGCCTGAGCTTGAGTCCCTGCCTGTTCTTACAAGTATAGCCTCTGCCCCGATATTTCTTGCCAACTCCATATCCGTATCCTTGTCACCAACAACTATCGAGGACCTCAGGTCAATGTTAAGCTCGCTCCTCGCCCTGAGTGCCATACCGGGAGACGGCTTTCTACAGGCACAGTTGTCATCAGGGTGGTGAGGACAATAATAAAAAGCATCAAATCCGTATCTTTCAAGGAAAAGACTATTTACACTTTCGGCAAACTCTCTTTCAACCATTCCCCTTGCAATCCCTGACTGGTTACTCACCCCCACCAACAAAAAACCTTTATCTTTCAGCTTTGTTAACATCTTTACATCAGGAAAAACTTTAAGGTCATCCATCCTGTTAAGGTAATCTGCATCATGGCAGAGGACGCCGTCTCTGTCAAAAAAAACCGCTCGTTTTGTGGGTACAATCCGTGAAAGTGCATCAAAAACCTCTTCAGGTGTAATCTGCCTGAGACAGAGGACATCACCTCTTGGGCATTTTCTCTCGAAACAGGGGGAACAGTCCAGGTCTGTTTTGAGCACAACATCACTCAGGCCAAACTCTGTCTCTGTGTCAAAACCGTTGTCTCCGGGACGTACGCATGATGGAGGGCCTGTCAGGACAGGGTCGGTAGAGCCGAAGATCGACACAAGCGGGGCACCGACTGCATAACCCAGATGCATGGGGCCCGAGTCGTTTGAGACAACTGCGTCTGCCTGCGAGAGTATGGCTATAAGGTCTCTGAGAGATGTAACCCCGGCAAGGTTCCTGACCCGTTCTGCTGCTGTCAGGTCCTGATTTATCATACCCGTTATTTTATCTGCTATCCCTCTTTCAGCCTCAGATCCCGTTAAAACAACACTTCCGCCAAGCCTCCTGATTATCATCCCGGAAAGGCCTGCATAGCTCTCCTCCGGCCATCTCTTTGCCGAGCCATAGGTAGCTCCCGGATTTAATACAACGATGGGTCTGCATAAACCTTCCAACACCTCGGCTGCCTTTATTCGTTCGTGAGTCTCCAGGTATATCCATGGGAGTCGGTACACGGCCTTAAGACCGGCCTCCCTCAGAAGGTTCAGATAGTAAAGGACATGGTGGAGCCGTTTTGTCTCTGCTGTTACAGGGATAGCCCTGCTTAATAAAAAACCCCTTCCGTCACGGTTATAACCGATTCTTTCCGGTATACCTGAAAGATAGGCGAGTATGGCGGCATCAAAGGCATTCTGAAAGAGGAAAGCAGTGTCATAGCGGCCCTTTCTTAAATTCCCGGAGGCAGACAGTTTTCCTATAACACCGCTATATTCCGTTTTATATTCAACAAATCTGTCTATATTCGGGTCCTTTCCGAATACAGGGGCAACCCACCTCTTTCCCATGAGATGAATCTCTGAATCACGATATTCAGACCTCAGAACCCTGAAGGATGGCAGAGTCATCACAGCATCACCAATCCAGTTTACACCCCT
>CAZXDE010000088.1:0-2368 GCA_964639515.1 uncultured Thermodesulfovibrio sp. | reverse complement strand
TAAATATGAACATCCCTCTGGGGAAACGGAATTCTTATGCCGGTTTCCCTGAATTTCCAGTATATGGAGCTGTTTATCTCATGAATTGTCAGCCCCCGAACAGCGGGTTCCCTGGCCCAGCACAGGAGCTCAAATCTCAGCGATGAATCCCCGAATTCCCTGAACCTTACCCTCGGGGCAGGAGAATCAAGAACGTTTTTATTCTCAAGGGAAATATCGAGCAGGGTTTTTTCAACAAGGTCAATATCACTTCCGTAGGCTACTGAAATCGGTATCCTTACCCTGAATCTCGGCACCGGCGCGCTTTCATTTATAATCTTTGTATTTGCAACGATCGCATTCGGGATGGCTATCAATATATCATCTCTTGTCTTAATCCTTGTGCTTCTCAGCCCTATTGCTACAACCTCCCCCCGCTCCCCCCCATCCAGCACAATGTAATCCCCGATCTTGAATGGCTTGTCTATAAAGACACTGACGCCCCCGATAAAATTGGCTATCGTATCCTTTGCTGCAAGGGCCACGGCAGCCCCGGCAATCCCGGCTGAGGCAATAAGGGGGGTGATGTTTAGCTTCCAGTAAGAGAGTATTACGGTCAGTGAGGCAATTATTATGGTAATTTTGGCGATATTCTCAACCAGCGGTATAATATCCCTGCCCAGCCCGGTCACATCGGATACCTTGTTGATGCTGTGTTTAACTATCAGCCTGCTTATTCTTATTATGGTTATAGTCCAGATTAAGGTAATTACCGTATAAATCATGCCCTTCGAATAAAACATGATCCTTTGAGGCGGATTCAGGTATAAAACGGCATTAATGAGGCCAATCAGGATTATGGTCAGGAATATCGGATAATGGATAAGGTCTATTATTATGTCGTCAATCTCTGTTTTCGTGAAACTTGAAAACCGGCGCAGAACCCTGTCCACAAATAAGTCGGCAATCTTTGCCACCACCACAAAGGCCAGAACAGAGATTGCAGCATTAACATAGGGAGAGGATGATATATTGAGGGATTCAATAAGTCCTGTCATGTCCTTTATTGTATTATTTTTTATACCAAAAATAAAAATGTAGCCGACACTGCACCAAACATTTTTCACTTGACTTTAATGCTCTTAACCATGTATAAAAAAGAAACCTGTTATTATCAGGCGTTAGTATTCTAAAAGGAGGCTTTTGTCGTATGTCTTTTGAAGGAAAGGTTAAGTGGTTCAACGAGACCAAAGGCTACGGGTTCATCCAGAAGGATGATGGGGAAGATGTCTTTGTTCATTACTCCTCTATTCAGGGGGATGGATTCAAGACTCTCGCAGAAGGCCAGCGGGTATCCTTTGACGTTGTTGAAGGCGAAAGAGGTCCCAAGGCTACAAACGTTGTCAGGTTAGACTGACCCTACCGGAGGTGCCTGCAGTTCCTGCAGGCACCCTTTAAATCCCCTCCTGTTTAAGTTTTTAAATCTGCTTTGATGAAGTCGTAAAAAGTCTGAAATCGAAGTTCTGTCATTGCGAGCTGAGCGAAGCAATCTCTATTCGTCTGATTTTAAAACAGATTGCTTTGTCGCTATACTCCTCGCAATGACAGTGATGGACTTTTTCAATATTTTTAATAAGTGTATCATTTTAACCACCACTACAATGAGACTTCCAGAATGGATAAAGACCGGAAAAGTTATTGGTGACCACAAAACCAAAAAGGTCCTCCGGTCACATGGAGTCTCCACAGTCTGCGAAGAGGCCCGCTGTCCCAACAAGGGACACTGTTTTTCAAAGCCTACGGCCACGTTCATGATACTTGGTGACTCCTGCACAAGAAACTGCGGCTTCTGCTCCGTGAACTCCTCCCGCCCTGCCCTGCCGGACCCTAAGGAACCTGAAAAAGTCGCACTTGCCTCAAAAGAGATGGGGCTGAAGTATGTGGTTATAACCTCTGTCACGCGTGATGACCTGCCTGATGGTGGGGCCGGTCAGTTTGCAGAAACCATAAGGATGGTGAGACGGTATCTCCCGAAGGCCGGGATAGAAGTTCTTACACCTGACTTTCTTGGCAACAGGGAGGCACTAAAGATTGTGCTTGATGCCGGCCCTGATGTATTCAACCACAATATCGAGACCGTACCGCGGCTTTACTCTCAGGTGAGGCCCCAGGCAGTTTACAGGCAGTCCCTTGAGGTGCTGAAGGCGGCAAGGGAGATTGCCCCTTCGATAGCCACCAAGTCGGGTCTGATGGTTGGACTCGGGGAGTCCTTCGACGAGGTGATCTCTGTAATGAGAGACCTGAGGAAGGCTGGATGCCGAATACTGACGATCGGGCAGTATCTGAGGCCGGGCAGGGAGAACCTGCCTGTTGTCGAGTATATCCATCC
>CAZXDE010000087.1:0-7391 GCA_964639515.1 uncultured Thermodesulfovibrio sp. | reverse complement strand
GTCTCTATCAGATAAAGGGGTCTGTAAAGGTCCCTCATAATGGCAATAGCCTGGGGACTCTCTGCACCGATCACCACCCTGTCCGGCCTCATGAAATCCCCGATAGCAGAGCCTTCACGGAGAAACTCAGGGTTGGAGGCAATGTCAAAGTCAACATTACCGTTCATTTTTTCCTTTATCCACTTCCTGATCTTCTTGCCCGTACCCACAGGTACGGTGCTCTTTGTCACAATAATCTTGTAGTTGTCCATGTAACGGGCGATCTCCTCTGAAACCTCCTTGACATAACTGAGGTCAGCGGTACCATCACCCCTTGGGGGGGTACCAACCGCTATAAAAATTGCAAGGGATGACTCTATTGCATCTTTTACCTTTGTGCTGAAGTTGAGCCTGCCCTCTGCAACATTTCTCTTGACCAGCTCCTCAAGTCCCGGCTCATAAAATGGGATATCACCCTTCTTCAGTGCCTTGACCTTTTTCTCATCCCTGTCTACACAGGTAACGGAAACCCCGAACTCGGAAAAACATGCGCCTGTTACAAGTCCTACATACCCTGTTCCAATAATGCCTATGTGCATTCGTCCTCCAATAATTCAGCTTATTTCCGGTAACTCAGGCTTAGTCTCGGAAAACCATCATTACACTATAAGAATAACCAATATCAGCCCTTGAAGTCCATCCCAGGCCTGCATTTATTAAGGTTCAGAACTCTCCACCAACAAGCTCTGCCTCTATATAACCAACGGCAACCTTTGTCCTGATAAGCACAGGGATGTGCCTTTTGTCATCCGTGAGATATATATAAATATCACCTTTTCTGTCGAATATCCCCTCAGACTTCATATTGGGTTTAACCACTATTGTCCTGAATTTTCCGGCAGGGGTCTCCACCTCTTCTTTTTTCAGTATATCCACCCTCACATCCCAGACCTTATTGCTGTCAAAAATAGTTATATGGACAGGCCGGTTAATCTTAAGGAGTCTCTTTCTCAGGAGAAAAAACCCCGAGAGGGGATCAAATGTATTCTCCGGAACACTATATGTCTCCTTTTTATTCTTAAGATTGTTTATATACAGGACCGTTTTGTTTGCAGGGTCAAATATCACCTCCTTGTCTCTCCTGTGCCGTCCCTCCCTGATCTTCAGCCTGTATCTGTCGGCAACCCAGTGGTTCGCTCCTTTTGCAGGATTGTTCTTCTTCAGAACCACACTCTCCACACGATCATCCACCTTGTAGAAGACGGAAAGCCACTTTGCAGATTCAGCCCTCGAAACTATTTTTAAGGAATCCCCCTCCTCTATAAACTCAAGTCGTGCCTCTCCAGCCTTTATCCCCATCCAGGTAAGGTCGTAGCGAAAAGTCTCAGAGGCGGAAACAGTGAGAGGCGTGAAAAACAAAACACCGATGGTAAACAGCAGGACGGATAGCATTCCCGGGAATCCTGCTCTCCCTGCATAGTGAACTACTTTTTCCATTTCCCTATCTCCTCATGAAGCCTTATAAACCGTTCAATTGCAGGCTTTCCAATCCCGGGGATACTTTTAAATTCCTCCAGTGCCTCCTCAAAACCGGTCTCCCTGTTACCTTTAATGAGATTATCGGCATATGCCACAATCTTCTCCTCAGGTGTCTGCGGGACGTAATCTTTATCGGGAAGACCGAGGGCACGGGCCTCATCTGCGGTAATCCCCGCTCCTATATGCCTTTCAATAATCCTTGCAATGCGTTCATCCATCCCCATCTCCCTTGCCATTTCGGCACCAACAACGGCATGCTCAATCCCGTGGGTCCTTGCCCTGCCGATATCATGCATGAGTGCGCCCATCCTGACCGGTTCCCTGTCCACAGGGATACTTGATTCATCGGCAATCCTGAGGGCAACCCTTTTTACGGCAAGAATATGCTCTATGACTCTGTCTGAACATCCCGCTCTTTTTAGTATCTCAATCTCTTTTTTATCCTCCATGGCCTCACCTCTTTAATCTGTTTAAAATCCGTGTTGGGCGGTTCATGATATCTAAATCCTGGAAAGGGCTTGCTTTTATATGCCTCTATATATTAAATTATTTAACACCAATAATTACAGAAATCACATGGAGGTACAATGGCAAACAAGAATCTCTCTGCCCTGAAGCGCGTACGACAGGCAGAAAAAAGAAGGCTCAGAAACCAGGACTATAAGACCAGGATAAAGACCTGCGTGAAAAAGGTCGAATCGGCAGTAGCCTCAAAAGATGCGGATGCAGCCCTGAATCTCCTGCGTGAGGCAATCACGGTTATTTCAAAAGGCTCATCCAAGGGTATTATCCATCGTAATACTGCTTCAAGAAAGATTTCACGCCTGACGAAAAAAGTCAACTCCGTTGTTAAATCTGAAGCAGCCTGATAAACAGCTCCTCAACGGGATATTCACCTCCGGATGTCTTTAATCTCCTGTCAGCCTCTGACAGACACCTGAAGACTTCAGAGAAATATCCCTTCCTGCGGCTACTGCCCCTCTTTGACAATTCTGAATACTTCCAGTTTATCGCACCAAGAACGGCAAACGGGTCAAGGCTGTCACGCATTGCACTGTAAATCTTAAAGACCTTTACCCTGTCTTTTGTTACCAGCGCATCAACGAGAGTGAAGACACTGTAAGTGGCTGAACCATGTATGAGCTCACTGATATCATTTACGTCAACCTTTGCCCTGCCAAGAAGGGAAGCCTTTTCCGTCTCCTCATACAGGACCCCCATATCACTGCCGGCAGTAGCCATGAGGAGGCCAATGGCATCGGATGTTATCTCCACCCCCCTCTGCCGTCCAAGTTCTGTAAGCCACGTCTTTATTTCGAGAGACTTCATATCAAGCGAGACCACCTTGACCACGCCTTTAAACTTCTCTTTCATGACCTTGTCAGGGGGCTTGAGCGAAAGCATTACAAAAACAGAACCCGGAGAAGGGTTGTCGAGATAGCTAAAAAGAAGTTTGGTCTCCTTCTTCTTCATTGTCTGAATGTTTCTCACTATCACTATTTTCTTCTCACCAAAAAAACCGGGGGTATTCAGGACATCTATGATCGTATACACAGGTGGGGCCGAATCAATATCATAAATCATGACATTGAACTCCCTCCTCTCCTCAGGGACCAGCTCCCTGATTCCGTCAACGGCATTCTTCAGGAGAAAGGAGTCTTTTGCGTACAGATAGTAGACAGGGGATGGAAGGTTCTTTTCAATCTCTTTTAAAAACTGTTTCTGACTCATCTGCTGCTCCTTGCAAATAAGAATTATTCACCGCCAGGAATTATTCACCGCAGAGAGAATAAATAACTTTTAACTCTCTGTTTTCTCCAGGATTTTATTCAAACATCTTCTCTGTGCTCTCTGTGTACTCTGTGGTGAAAAATGCCTTTGTCCTCATTCGAGGTTTACATTGTAGATCATCCCGGCAATAATCCTCTGGCTCAGGTCCCTGATAGCCTTTTCTGTGGCGACTTCTCTTTGAGACTGAATTGCCTGAATATTGTCTGCAGAAACAAATGTCTCCATAAATTCGGAGCTTATCCCCTTCATCTTCCTCATGGTGCCGTCAGGTAACCGGAGAGTGATATCAGCGACAATCTGTATGCTGTATTCAACGGAAAGGTCGTCTTTAATACTCAGTGTATTAAGCTTGTAATCAGTCAGGACTGCTGAGAAGACATATTTAGAGGTTTCAGAGGAAGAGATTCCGCTTCTCAGCAGCTCCTCTGTAAAGACATTGATAAATAAATCCTGAAGGCCTGGCTCAAAGGTTTGGTTTTCAACACCACTGATCCTTACGGATTTGATCGGCAGCCCGGATGTCCTGTGAACTGTGTAGCCGCAGGAAAGCAAAAAGGAGTATTGGAGGATGCAGATTATAAATATCAGGTTGCGGGATAATTTTCTGCAGTTTACAACTCTCATTTTCTCCAGTTCCTCAAGTGTCTTATTCCTGAATTAAACCTTTCGAGTAGTTTTTTTGCCCATACAAACTCACCTGCCAGGATAGCAAGGGAAAGGGGAATTACCACTGTTGCAGGCCCCGGAAGCACGATAAGCACAATACCCACCAGCAGCAATGTAAACCCGATAACAATCTTTGTAACCCTTTTGGCCTGGGGAAGGGTCTTGACAGTCAGACGACTGACGAATAATTTTAGAGCCGTATTCATTTGTTAGTTTTATTATAGAGGTAAAAGACTCCCGAATACAAGAAAACTACCAGAACGGGATATATTTGTGCTAAAATGAAAATCATGCTTTATACGGCAAATTTTATATTTTTACTCTCAATTGTTCCATGAAAACATATAAACCGCTCTCTTTAAAACTTATCAGGAGATACTCTTTAAAGGATAGAAAGAGCAAGGTAGATGCATCAAAGGTGGCCGGGACTTTTCCGGAAGGTGGCACCTTTAATGAATTCATGGACTCCCTGCCTGATATTCTTGCCGGAAAAGACTTCAGGGAAGTGATTAATGCCATAGTAAGGGCCCGGTTGAATGACAGGCCGGTTGTGCTTGCAATGGGGGCTCATCCGGTAAAGGTAGGCCTTTCACCCCTCATCATAGATCTTATGCAGAAGGGAATAATAACGGCCATAGCTGCAAATGGCGCCACTGTAATCCATGACTTTGAACTTTCCTATACTGGAGAGACCTCTGAGGATGTGGCATCAGAGCTTGAAGACGGGACATTCGGCATGGCAAAAGAGACGGCGGTTATGATAAACAGGGCGATAAAAAGTGGGGCAAAGGAGAACATCGGCCTTGGCAGTGCCATAGGCAGACTCATACTGAAGGGAAGAGGGTTTCACAACAGAAGGATGAGCATCTTTTCCGAGGCATACAGGCTCTCAATCCCCGCTACAGTTCATGTAGCCATAGGTACGGATATTATACACATGCACCCTGAGGCAAGCGGAGAAGCCATTGGCAAGACCAGCCTTCTTGATTTCAGGACCCTTACATCCGTGATATCCGACCTTGAAGGAGGGGTTTTTATTAACCTCGGCTCTGCAGTCGTAATGCCCGAGGTTTTTTTAAAGGCCCTTACAGTGGCGAGAAACCTTGGACACAGGGTAAAGGATATCACTACCGTTACAATGGATTTCAACAGGCATTACAGGCCCATGGAGAATGTTGTGCGGCGGCCCACTGCATCAGGAGGCCGGGGTTATTATATTACGGGACACCACGAGATCATGTTTCCGCTTCTTGCAGGAGCGGTAAAAGAAGCATTATCGAAACATAAACAACAAAACAATTAAACTCAAGAGAACCGGTATGGACATAAAGAGACTCCTTGAAGAATCCTCAAAGTATCTGATGAATACTTACAACAGATACCCCATTATCCTGAGAAAGGGCCGCGGAACCAAGGTGTACAGCATAGACGGCAAGGAATACCTTGATTTTGTAGGAGGTATTGCGGTTAATATCCTCGGACACTGCCATCCCAGAGTGGTGGTGGCAATACAGAAGCAGGCCCAGAGGCTCCTTCACGTCTCCAATCTCTATCACATAGAACCACAGATAAAACTGGCCAGATTACTTGTGGAAAACTCATTTGCCGACAAGGTTTTTTTCTGCAACTCCGGCGCAGAGGCCAACGAGGGGGCAATTAAACTCGCCAGGAAATATGCAAAGGAACATTATGGTGAGGAGCGGTTTGAAATAATCACTGCCCTTAACTCCTTCCACGGACGAACCCTTGCAACCCTTACGGCAACCGGTCAGGAAAAGTTCCATAAAGGCTTTGAACCCCTTGTCCCCGGATTTAAACATGTCCCCTTCAATGACCTTGAGGCATTAAAGGAGACAATAAGTGATAATACGTGTGCCATAATGCTTGAACCGATTCAGGGCGAAGGCGGGGTTATAGTGCCTTCCCCTGATTACCTGAAGGAGATCAGACGGATTTGTGATGAAAGGGGCATCCTCCTCATACTCGATGAGGTCCAGACCGGAATGGGAAGGACCGGCAAGCTCTTTGCCTATGAACACTTCGGCATAGAGCCGGATATAATGACCCTGGCAAAGGGTCTTGGAGGCGGAGTTCCGATAGGGTCACTGCTTGCCAGGGAAGAGGTGGCGGAAGCATTTGTCCCGGGCAGTCATGCATCCACTTTTGGCGGTAATCCGCTTACAACCCAGGCCGCAATTGCAACAATCGAGACTATCCTTGAAGACGGTATCCTCCTTGAGGAATGTCAGAGACTGGGAAAATATTTTATCCGGAGGCTGACAAGTCTTAAAGATACGTTTTCAAGTATAATAGTGGATATAAGAGGGCTGGGTCTCATGATCGGGATGCAACTGACAAGGGATTGTGTCCCTATAGTCAAGGCCTGTATGGAAAAAGGGGTGCTGATTAATTGTACAGCGAACAACACGCTGAGATTTACTCCTCCACTGATAGTAACGGAAAGGGAGATAGATACGGTGACGGACATAGTTGAAGATGTCCTTGCGAGGCTGTCATGAAAAGAGATTTTCTCAGACTGTGGGACTTCGGTTCAGAAGAGATCAACAGTATTGTTGAACGGGCAATCGCCTTGAAGTCCGGAGCAGATGCCGACAAATGCCCGTTAACAGGCAAGAGCATGTGGCTGCTCTTTGAAAAACCCTCTACAAGGACACGTATATCCTTTGAGGTTGGTATTTATCAGCTCGGGGGACAGTCCATATATATGAAACCTTCTGAAATCCAGATTGGAAGGGGTGAAAGCACCGCCGATACTGCAAGGGTGCTTTCAAGGTATCTTGACGGCATTATTATAAGAACTTTTGAACATACAAAGCTTGAGGAGTTTGCCGCCAACTCCGATGTTCCGGTAATAAACGGCCTCAGCGACCTCCATCACCCCTGCCAGGTACTGGCTGACCTTATGACCATCAAAGAGAAGAAAGGGACACTTGAGGGTGTAAGAATCGCATATATCGGTGACGGAAATAATGTTGCAAATTCCCTTATGGAAGCCGCCGGAAGGATGGGGCTGTTGCTGAATATCGCCTGTCCCGAAGGCTATGAGCCGGACCTTGATATACTCGAGGAGGCAAGGAGCGGCAAGGGAGAAATTATTATCCTCAGAGATCCGAAAGAGGCGACAGGCAGGGCGGATGTTATATACACTGATGTATGGGTAAGCATGGGACAGGAAGATAGTGCTGAAAAGAAAAAAAGTAAATTCAGTGCCTACCAGGTTAATTCCTCGCTGCTTGCTTGTGCAAAAAAGGACGTGATTGTTATGCACTGTCTCCCTGCACACAGGGGCGAGGAGATTACGGATGAGGTCATAGACGGTCCGCAGAGTGTAGTCTTTGACCAGGCGGAAAACAGACTTCACACACAAAAGGCACTTCTTGAAATACTGATAAAAT
>CAZXDE010000086.1:0-7726 GCA_964639515.1 uncultured Thermodesulfovibrio sp. | reverse complement strand
TTTCTAAGGGCACTGATATCTCCTCTCTGAGATACTCGGGCAGCAGGTCATCTCCACCTGACAGCAGAAGGCCGTCTATCATCCCGGCAATCCGGCTGACGTCATCCCTCACAGGTGCGATAATCAGGGGCAGACCTCCGGATGACGCAACGGCAGAGACATAATCCTGCCTGAGCTTAAAGGTCTCATTATCCATATCAGTGGTTATCCCGATAACTGGCTTCATTGTAATAGTTCACCCCCACCCTAACCCTCCCCCGTCAAGGGAGAGGGAACAAAGGAGTACTGCCTTGCCAAAGAAAAACGCACTATCAAGCACCCCCTCCCCTGGCGGGAGGGGGTGCTGAACTATTACGCTTCATTTAAAATACCTCTTGAAGCAACAAGATACTACTGCCGTGTCAACTCTCAAGTGTCATTCCGACTTGTCCGGAATCAAAGAGGGATATGATTCCCGACGTTGCGGGAATGACAATTCAACCCTCCGACATAACAAGGTTGACATAACACTACGGTTCATTTCAAAACCCTTCCGGAGACGGTTCCCGTCAATTCAAAATCCCTCAATGCCAACACACCATTGACAAATACATGGACAACGCCTTTCGGTCTTCTGTAAGGCTCTTTAAATGTTGCCATGTCAATAATTCTATCATAATCGAATACGGCTATATCCGCATAATACCCCTCTTTTATGAGTCCCCTGTTCTTGAGTCCAAAAGTCTCGGCAGGAAGGGATGTTATCTTTTTTATTGCATCCGGCAGGCCCATCAGCCCTTCGTCCCTCACATACCTGCCGATAAATCTCGGAAAAGTGCCAAAACCCCTGGGGTGTGGTTTTCCAATGCGGGTTGGCCCTGACAAGGACCTGACAGAGCTGTCAGACCCTATCATAACGTATGGAAGACTGAGGAATTGTCTGAGGTTGTCCTCATTCATGGAAAAGAATATCGCCCCTACTCTCGCCCTCTCCTCTATGACAAGATCGATCAGGACATCCACTGGGCTCTTTCCCAGCCTTAAAGAGATATCAAGGATATTCTCGCCCTCCATCCACCTGTTTTCATCTCTTGTAACTGATGAGATATAAACACTCCCCCAGTACGCATTATCCCTTTGCCCAATCTCCGACTTTATCCTTGCCACCATCTCGGGGTCCCTGAGGCGCCTCAGCTCATCGTCCACTCCGCCCTCATAGACCCATGAAGGCAATATTGTATCAAGGTCAGTGCCGGCTGCAACGTAGGGATAACGGTCACAGGTCAGACTGACCCCCTCGCTCCTGACACTCTCCATTAATTCAACGGCCTGATCTATCTTCCACCAGTTATGCCTGCCTGCCGTCTTTATGTGTGATATATGGACTTTCACCCGGGTCTCTCTTGCAATCCTGACAACCTCTTCAATGGACTCCAAAAGGGTGTTACCTTCACTCCTCATGTGTGATGTATAGATTCCGTAAGGGTTTTCAGATGATAAAACCCTTGAAAGCTCTGCAAGCTCCCCTGTTTCGGAATAAACGCCGGGCGGATATATAAGCCCTGTTGAGAGCCCGATTGCACCGTCTCTTACAGCATCCGACAACAGTTTTTTCATTGCGGACAGGGCGTTTTCGTCAGGGGAGTCGCTCTTATAACCCATTACTGATGCCCGGATGTTTCCGTGGCCGCAGAGTGTTGCAAAGTTTATTGCAATCCCCCTGCTTTCAAGGATAGCAAAATATTCGCTGAACCCGGACCACCTCTCCTCTATGCCCAGCTCCGTTAAATCCTGCTCCCTCCGCTCTGCTGCCTCACCATACAGCGGGGCTGCAGAGAGGCCGCAGTTGCCGTTTATCTCAGTGGTGACACCCTGGAAAAGCTTACCCTCAGCCCTTCCGTCAGCCAGGATTGTGAATTCCGAGTGTGCATGGCTGTCGATAAATCCCGGAGATACTGTAAGCCCCTCCACGTCAAGCACCACCCTTGCATCAACCGCATCCCTGCCGATATAGACTATCCTGTCACCCTTTATCCCGACATTCGTCTCTTTTGGCTCCATTCCGCTGCCATCAATAACAACGCCGTTTTTTATAAGACAATCAATCATGTTTTTATCCCTTCACAAAGAGGCATACTATCAGACTTAACACCTTGAATTTTATTGCTGCAATCCCTATTTTACACTACAGTGGCAGGATTTTTGGGTTCTTTCTCATTTTAAGGGATAAAAACCCCTCAACTTAGGTTAGAATATAAAAATAAAGGGTTTGGGATAGATTCCGGCTTAAAAACTGCCGGAATGACAGACGTGGGAACCGGAATGACAGATTTGAAAGTGGGGCATTAAGACATATTGAAAACCGTCCTGTTAATAATCGTACTTTTGACATCATTGACAAGCATCCATACATCTGCTGCTGCCGGGGATGATGAGCGTATCCTCCTGGGCAGGTGGACGCAGGATGAACTGGGTCGTATCATAAGTGAGGCATCTGGAATCAGGGATGTCGGCAAACGCATAGGGTTCCTGTCCGGACGGTTTCTGGGTGTAAGGTATCAAGCGTCAACATTAATTGGGGATATGAATACCCCGGAGGTCTTTGTTATTGATGTTCGGCGGGTTGATTGCTTTACCTATATTGATTACATTGAGGCGATGAGGCTGTCTGGTTCCTTTGCCGGGTTTAAGGAAAACCTGAAAAAAGTGAGATACCGGTCGGGGAAAGTTGCATTTAAAAACAGGAACCACTTTTTTACTGACTGGCGCGTCTTTAATTCAGCCTATGTTGATGATGTTACTGCAAGTGTCGGCGGTCTCAGGACAAAAAGCATCCGAAAAGTGCTGAATCTCAGGAAAGACGGGACTTATTTTCTGCCGGGAATTGCACCCGTAGAGCGGGAGATTCAATATATCCCCTCAGACGCTATTGATGATACGGTAACAAAGAGGCTCAGAACAGGGGATTACGTCGGGATATATACCAAAATGCAGGGGCTGGATGTCACACATACAGGAATTATTATCAAAAGGCAGGGCAAGGTTTATCTGAGGCATGCCTCTTCAGCAAGGAAGAACAGGAAGGTAGTTGAGCAGGATTTTATTACATATATCTCCAAAACCCCGGGCCTGATCGTGTTCAGACCTAAAGAGTGAAGCCTCCGGATTAAAACCCGGGTGTCAGCCAAAGGTTGACGAAATCCATCTCCCCACATAATGGGTCAGGATTATGACAATTGCCGCTATAGAGAGGTGCTCGGCTATCACTCTCACGGGATTTGTCTTCTGTGTCCTGGCCATTGTGTAACTGAGAAGACACAACCCTGATAATCCCCATGCCATACTTACAATCATTGCCACCAGGAGCTTGAAGAGCAATACAGGAATAATAAATGTTAATGAGAAGAGAAGTTTGGAGAAAAAAGTGGCCACTGTTGCCAGCCATATCTCTTTCACTGTATGTCTGTTTTCAGACTCCTCGGAGATATGAATACCCAGGGCGTCTGAAAAGGCATCTGCTATGGCAATCGTTAAAATACCACCGATAACAACAGGTTTTGAATGTGTACCTGAATATAATCCAACCATTAACCCCAGTGTTGTTATAATGCTGGAAGTTAAACCAAAAGTGAAACCTATGTTCAATGAGTGATTCTTAATCATTTTCAGACCTTTTAGGCTTTATCAGAGATGCTTGCTTATTTAATTGTAACAGGTTACAGCTCTATATTGAAAATGGATTAAACCTGCAATAGTGTCCGTGTATAAAATCGAAGAGTTGTCTTTTTCTTCAAGAACGATTCCGGACAAGCCGGAATGACAAATAACTGTAATTTACACACAGACTCTAAATAAAAAAAGGGAGAAGCACGGGGCTTCTCCCTTTTTAGAATTACGATTCAAATCAGGACTATACAAGAAGTGGGGCAATAACAAGAGACACAATGGACATCAGCTTGATAAGGATGTTCATTGAAGGGCCCGATGTATCCTTAAACGGGTCACCAACCGTATCACCTACAATAGCGGCCATATGGACATCCGATCCCTTACCACCATAGTGGCCCTGTTCAATATATTTCTTTGCATTATCCCATGCACCGCCGGCATTCGCCATCATCAGTGCAAGTAATACACCTGTTACCGTTGCACCTGCCAGCATACCGCCAAGGGCCTTGGGTCCAAGAAGGAAGCCAACAAGGACAGGACTGAATATGGCGACTATACCGGGAAGCACCATCTCCCTGAGGGCAGCTGAGGTACTTATATCAACACACTTCTTTGTATCTCCCTTAACACCCTCTTTTCCTTCGAGCAGTCCGGGTATTTCCCTGAACTGGCGCCTTATCTCTTCAACCATTTTCATGGCTGCCTTTCCCACTGAGGTCATTGTAAGGGCACCTATGAAGAAGGGGATAACGCCTCCGATGAGGAGACCTATGACCACAATAGGATCGGTTAATACTATAATAAATTCCTTGCCGGTCTTTGCACTTATGGACTGTGTGTATGCCGAGAAAAGGGCAAGTGCAGTGAGTGCTGCAGAACCTATAGCGAACCCCTTACCGATTGCGGCTGTTGTGTTTCCAAGCGCATCAAGGCTGTCGGTAATCCTCCTTGTATCCTCACCGAGGCCGGCCATCTCCGAAATACCACCTGCATTGTCTGCAATGGGACCGTAGGCATCAACACTCATGGTCACTCCAATCGTTCCGAGCATACCGACTGCAGCTATACCTATTCCATAGAGTCCGGCAATCCTGGAGGCTATAAAGATGATAACACATATAGCAAGAACCGGAAGTACCGTACTCTCAAGACCAACGGCAAGACCTGTGATAATATTTGTTCCGGCACCTGTCTTGCTTGATTCAGCTATCTTTCTTATAGGAGATGCTGATGTGTAGTACTCGGTCAATAGTCCAATCGATATCCCACCGAGTGAACCAACAAATATTGTCCAGAAAATCGCATTGCTCACATCCATTGCTGAACAGGCAAAATAGGCAAAAATGAGGAACAGGCCTGCAGCGATAAAGGTGGAATATCTCAGTGCCGCTGCCGGATTAAACTTCTCAAGTACCCTCATTGAGAATATGCCTATTAAGGATGCAAGAAAACCCATTACAGCTATGGTGATCGGCAGGATCATCAGGGTAGAGCTGCTGCCGAGCTGTGCTATCTTGGAACCGGCCACTGCTGTAGCGCCCAGGGCTATTGTAGCAATAATCGAACTAACATAGGACTCAAAAAGGTCGGCACCAAGACCTGCAACGTCTCCGACATTATCACCCACATTGTCTGCAATAACACCGGGGTTGCGGGGATCATCCTCCGGAATTCCTGCCTCAATCTTGCCAACAAGGTCTGCACCCACATCAGCAGTCTTTGTATAAATACCACCGCCGACTCGCATAAAGAGTGCAATGGATGAGGCACCCATGGCAAAGCCGTTGATCTCATAAGCTGTTGCAGGAGTCCCATAGTTCAGGTAAAAGAAGAATATACCAATACCTATAAGACCTATACTCGTAACGGAAAGACCCATAACGGCTCCGCCGTTAAAGGCAACGGAAAGGGCCCTTGCTGCATCCGGCTTGTACCTGTTTGCCGCCTCGGCAGTCCTCACATTTGCCTTTGTTGCAGACATCATCCCGAAGTATCCTGCAACTACGGAACAAAGGGCTCCACTGACGTAAGCAATAGCTGTCCCCGGCCCAAGACTGGGAACAAACCAGATAAGAATGGCAATGGCTGCTATCACAAAAAAGAGGATTGAATACTGCCTCTTCAGATAAACCATTGACCCGGCATGTATCTCGTTAGCTATTTCAACCATCAGCCCGGAACCGGCCGGTTGACTCGCCACTCTCAGGTAAATAATCAAAGCGATTATTAAACCACCCGCACCCAAAAAGGGCGCATAACTTGTAAATGCTTCCATTAAATGTACCTCCTGTAAGATTTTTAATATATCCCGGCAAAATGCCTGTATTTAAAAATAATGCGTCACTCCTGCATTTGCGGAAATGACGGTTATAAAGTTATTTATGACATCCATTACAGTTTAAAACCCGGAGGTCATTAAACGTACTTATCTGAAATGTATTCCTTAAGGAAATGAATCTCGGCATTGAGTTTCTTGACATGTGTCTTCACCACGTCCCTGATAGAGATGATTCCGGACAGCTCTCCCCTTTCCACGATCGGCATATGGCGTATGCCCTTCTGTATCATTACAACCATCACATACTCTACTTCATCCTCAGGCTCTGCAACCAGAAGGTTTTCACTATGCACCATTATATCCCTGACCTTCAGGTCTTTCAACCGGCACCCGGTACTGGCAACTATCTTCAACACATCCCTTTCAGTAATCAGACCAACAAGTTTTGTATCGTGCTCGACTATAAGGGCCCCGATATTTCTCTGCATCATCTTGGATGCCGCGTCAGTAATCGAAGACTCGGCCCCTACAGTAATTAATTCTCTGCCCTTGTCATTTAAGATATCCTTAACTTTCATAATATTATATCCCTTCCCGTCATCTTGGAATATGTAATTGCCAGGGTTCTATATCCCATATGAGCGAGTTTTGAATAAGGGAAATAGACAATCGTGTAAAAGACAAACAACAGGTGAATGAAATACATGGGATATGCAAGGGAAGCAATCCCTGACAGCCTGATAACCTCCGTAAGGATGCCGGTGAGGACAAGCAGTAGTATCATGATCACAAAGGTCCAGTCAAAGGACGAACTCTTTGTATTAACGCCCTTATCCTTCATCCTGTTGAATATCAGGATCAGTACGCCGACAATTAGTGCAAGCGCACTCAGGTTGGCAAGCCACTTCATTGGATCCGTCAGTGGAATGGGGGAATGTATCTTTGGAACATAATAATAGTAGGTTATCCATATTGTGGTTATCAGAAGGCCCAAAAAGGCGTAAAAGACAAGGAGATGGCCGTTTTTACGGTCTGCATTGACCTCACACTTTTCAAACCTCTTGTGGGTCAGAATCTCTGTAATGGTCTCTACAAAAGCCGGAACAAATCCCTTTGAATATGACAACCCGTTCTGTTTGCTTATTTTGGTCCAGAAACCGCTCAAACTGATAAGATAGCTGATACCGGTCAGGGCAACTGCAGACATAAAGATAATCTCGATATATCTGATTGGGAAAAGCTTCGAGTAGACTATCTTGTCTCCGAAGGAAATTACGAGATGACCTGTTAATCCGAGTACGACTAAAAAGAGCACAAACGGAATAGCGAGTGCCACAAGGGTCTTTTTGGGATCGGTCACAATGTTTCCCATGAAAGCCGGAACGGCATTTTCCTTTATAACCTGCTGTCTCATTACACCGAGCACATCCCCGGGCCTTGCACCCCTCGGACAGTATTTTGAGCAGTCGTTACAGTTATGGCAAAGCCAGATATCGGGATCAGCTGCAAGTTCATCTTTCATACCCCACTGGGCCATCATCATCTCCTTCCTGGGAAACGGCTTATTATCAGGCGACATGGGGCACACGACAGAACATGTTGCACACTGATAGCACTTCTTTAATGTATCGCCACCGGCCTTCTTCAACTCCCTTACAAACTGCATATCCGGTGTTATTACCACATCTTCCGGCATATAGAACCTCCCTTATTTAGTGTCTGTGTATAAAGTCGAATACTTGCTGTTTTCTGTCATTCCGGCTTGTCCGGAATCGTTATTCAAGAAGGATTCCCGACTCG
>CAZXDE010000085.1:0-7754 GCA_964639515.1 uncultured Thermodesulfovibrio sp. | reverse complement strand
GAGAGGGCGAGGAGACCTCGCCCCTACAACTATGGACAAATTATGGTGCAAATCAATGCAGGATTTATTCGTCTACAACTACCGTAATTTATAAGAAGCCTTACGAGCCGCTTTCAGCCCTTATCTTCTTTACCTCTTCAGTAGCCATTTTCGCTATTCTCGGCTCAGGGTTTTTCGAAAGGAGTTCCTCAAAGACCGCAAGGGCCTTTTTGTTTTCTCCCATGTTATACCTGTAGATCAACCCTATATGGAAAAGGCTGTTCAGATGTGCCGGGTCCAGTCTCAGGGCAGTCCGGAACTTCTCTATGGCAAGGTCATATTTCCCCGTCTTCTGATAAAGTATCCCCAGATCATTCTGGATGTGAACACTGTCCGGGGCAAGTTTTTCAGCTTTTTTAAAGACCTCAAGGCCCTCATAAACCTGATTGCTCTCAAAATACAGATCACCAAGGGCAACCAGTGCATCGGTGCTTTCCGGATTCTCTTTAAGGTAAGCCTTTACCTCCTGAATCCGCTCCGCTACAGGCATGGCCTGCTCAGGTCCTGCTGCAACCTCCTGAGCGGTTTCTCCATTATTCAGTGCAAGGTTAACCAGGGACATTATAACCATCCCCCCGAATATCAACCAGAAAAAGAGTATGACTATAGTCTCCTTTCTGCTCCTAACCGCCTCCATTACATCACCTCCTTATAATTCTATCCAACGTCCTTCTCCTTAAACAGGTCTTCAAGCCTGTTTAACCTCCGGACGAGTTTTCTCTGCTGCCCTGCAACATACGTGAGGTATGAAAACAATCCTGCCCATACAGCCAGGTAAGCCACAACCAGAAAAACAAGGTTTTTCATCAATCTCCTCCTTCTATCCTGTTCTCCAGGAACCTGATCCTTTTACATGTTAACGCCACGCCGGTCTTGAGTTTAAAAAGCAGAAACCATAGAGAGAAAAAGGCTGCCATGGTTATTGCGAGTGTAAGGAGCATTGAGGGCGCGATATCAATGGAATCCGATCTTATTACCACCGGATGAATCGACCTCCAGACCCTTGCAGACATAAAGACTATGGGCACGTCAACAAAACCCACAATAGCCAGCACTGCACAATAAGTCGCCCTCTTGCCTTCCTGGTCAACGGACGTCCGCAATATCAGATACGAAACATATATAAACCACAGTATCAGCGCCGTGGTCAGCCTGGGGTCCCATGTCCACCAGGTGTTCCAGATCGGCCTTGCCCACAGGACTCCGGAGAGCAGGGTCAGGGATATAAAAACCACTCCGATCTCCACACTGCTTGAACCGTAGACATCCCATTTGATGTCCTTCTTTACGAGGTAGAGAATCCCGCAGATGAAGGCGACAAAGAAAGACAGAAAAGCCGTAAAGGCCATTGATAGATGCACGTAAAATATCTTCTGCACAATCCCCATCACACTCTCTGTGGGGGCATAGAAAAAAATTGTATAAATGGCTGAAAGAAACAGCAGGCCTACAATAACGGGTAAGACCCTGCCCCTGAAATCGGTATCCACTTTCTATCCCTCCTTTATTACATATTCAAACAAAAGATAACTCACACCCGAGAATATTAAACCAAAAGCAACTATTATATACAGCCAGGATGAATACTCCCGGTACGGGATCTCCTCAAAAATACTCCCGGTAACCTTTACGGCAAGGGCGATCAGTGGCGTGATAACGGGAAAGAGCAACAGGGGCAAAAGCACCTCATTCCTCCTCGTGCCCGCTGTTATGGCGGAAAAGAGTGTCCCCACTGTAGAAAACCCCAGGTTTACAAACAGCACTACAACAATGAGCATCGGCAGGTGCCGGGCAAACCTGTCACCGTAGAAGACAAAAAATACCGGGATTATTACCGCCTCGGCTATAACCATAAAGATAAAATTGACCGCTGTCTTGGCAGTATATATCTGCTCCGACTCAACAGGACTGAGAAGCAGGCCGTCAATACAGCGGTTTTCCTTTTCCTGGGAAAACACCCTGCCGAGACCCAGCACTGTTGAAAAAATTATCGAAACCCATAGTATACCGGCGGCTATCTCTCCATCCACCTCCCTGCCTATCCCGAGGGCAATATTCAGGATAACGAGTAATAAAAACCCGAAGAAGACCATTGATACCAGGGACTCCTTCTTTCTGAACTCGGTAAGGAGGTCCTTTTTTATTATCAGGAGCGCATCTCTCATACGTCCTGTTCACCTTTCAGATACCGGAGATAGACGTGCTCGAACTCGTCGGTGTCAACCTCGCTTCTGTCCTTAAGATAAACAAGCCTTCCCTTTGAAAGAATACCAACCTTTGTGGCACTCTCCAGGCCCCTTTTGAGGTCGTGGGTAACCATCACTATAGTCCTCTGCCGGCTGTGCAGTTGCCTCAGATGCCCGCTCAGCAGTATCGACGCTCGCTCGTCAAGCCCGGTATAGGGCTCATCGAGAAGGAGGAGTGACGGATCATTTATGAGTGCCCGCGCAATACTCAGCCGTTGCTGCATCCCACGGGAGAACCCGGAAACCTGTGAATCTCCCCTGTCGTGCAGACCAACCAGCCTAAGGAGTTCACCGGTCTTTGCCCTAAGGTCATCGACCCTGTAAAGTGCAGCATAAAACTCAAGGTTTTCCCTTGCGCTCAGATCATTGTACAGGAAGGACTGATGGGATATCACACCAAGTTGCGCCCTGAATTCCTCAGCGTGTTCTTCGATGTCAAAATCCATAACCCTTACACTGCCTGAGCCCGGCTTAAGTAATGTGGCTATAATCCTGATAAGCGTGGTCTTGCCGGCACCGTTTGGACCGAACAGACTGAGGAACTCGCCCTTTTTCAGACTCAGGTCTATTCCCCTCAGGGCCTCGATACCGTCATAACTCTTCTTCAGACCCTTTATCTGAAGAAAGCCCGAACTACCCATCTGTACTCTCTTTGCCGCCTCCGGCTTTCTTACCCTTATTCTCACCCAACTGCTGCATGACCTCAGCCACCTTCAGTCTGTAATGGTTCCGGAGTTTGTCATAATCATTGGTATTTATCTTGTTTGAGGCAAACTCGAACTCAATGTCCTTGAGTGCTTTCAGAAAAGACGCTTTCTCCATCTCAAGTGACCTGATCCGATCATCCTTTACATCAGGTGCCTCCTGCCACACCTGCCTGCCTCCCATTAGCGGCAGAAGTGCATAAATCATGGCTATAGAGGCTATTATAAAAAATACCGCCCATTCCATCTCTAATCCTCCTCAAACTTCTTCAATTCGTCATCTATCTTCTTCTGCATATCATCATTCAGGTCCGACCCTTTCGTCTCAGCCTCTGCAGCGGCTTCCTTTTTGCCTGAAAATGCCCATTTCCTCACAAAGATAACAGCCACGATCAGCCCGACCAGCAGCCCCACAAACGGGAAGATATAGGCTATCAGGTTAAACCCCTTTTTGGGTGGCGCCGAGAGGATGCTCTCACCATATTGTGATACAAACGAATTTAATATCTGCTCTTTTGTCTTGCCCTTATCTATCATACCCCTGATCTTCGTCCTCATCTCTTCAGCCCTCTCACACTCACATGTACCAAGCAACTGACCGCAACCACAGTTGCAGATAAGACTGTTTTCCACATCGGCACTACTCAGTGAAAACCCCTTTGAAGGCACGGAGAGTATCAACATAAGAGAGAAAATTATCAAGCCGCCATACTTAATGAATCGCATTATAGACCCCCTTCCTTTTTCTGTCCGGCAAGATCGCAATTATACCACCTGCCACCATTATGACCCCGCCAATCCATATCCAGATCAACAGGGGATTTACTGTAACCTTGAGCGTTATCTCCCCGTTTTCCCCGATCCCGGGCATTGTTACATAGAGGTCTTCAGTCAGGCCGGTCCTGAGAGTCACTTCCGTAGTCGGTTTCTCTGCATTTATATAATACCTGCGCTCCGGAGATATGGTTCCGGCAGGTTTTCCGTCTTTAAACACACTGAGTGTGGCGGCATAAACATCCCTGTTTCTGTCCCTGTATCCCCTTAAATCATCATAACGCAATTCATAGTTCCCTATCTTTATGCTCTCACCCTTGTCAAGGGTGCCCTGGGCCTCAAGCTTGTATGCAGAAGACCCTGTAATACCTATGACTATAAGAACCACGCCTAAATGTACGATATAACCTCCGTACCTCCTTCTCATTTTATAGAGAAGCCTCGGAAATGCTGTAAATACAGGCTCTCCTGTAAGCCTCTTCCTTGCCATTGTCCCGCCCCTGAACTCGTTGAAGATTGTTACAATCACAAAAATGGAGAGTGAAAATGCCGTCAGGGGATAGAAATCCCTTACACCTGCAATAAAGAGCGCTACAGCCCCGGCTATGGCCGTCAGGGCCGGAAAGAGAAAGTTTTTCCGCAGGTTGTCGGCAGATGCCTTTCTCCAGCCTATGAGGGGACAGATACCTGTCAGCAGCAGCAGGAGGAGGAAGAGTGGGGTGTTTACCTGATTGAAAAAGGGCTGACTGACTGTGAGTTTATTCCCGGTTACCGCCTCTGATATGAGCGGGAAAATGGTCCCGAATAATGTAGAGAAGGCAATGGCAAGAAAGAGCACATTGTTGAAAAGAAAGGTGCTTTCCCTTGAGAGATAGGACTCAAGGTTATGCTTTGTCCTCAGCTCACTGAAGCTTTCCGCTATTAGATAGATGCCGCCAAGGAGTACGGCTATCATAAAGACAAGAAAATAGCCCCCCAGTCCTGTGGAACCAAAGTCATGTACGGACTGAAGCACACCGCTTCTTACCAGATATGTGCCGAAGAGACAGGAAACAAAGGTAAGGACAATAAGCACCATGTTCCAGACCTTCATGATATTCCTTCTCTCCTGTATTATCGCCGAATGGATGAACGCCGTTGCAATAAGCCAGGGAATAAACGAGGCGTTTTCCACAGGGTCCCATGCCCAGTAGCCACCCCAGCCAAGTTCAACATAGGCCCACTGTCCACCAAGTATAATCCCTATGGTCAGGAAGACCCATGACAGGATATTCCACCTCCTTGTCTTCCTCAGCCACGTCTCATCCAGCTTGCCGATCACCATTGCTGAAACGGCATATGCAAAGGGTATGGTAAACCCGATGTATCCCAGAAAGAGTGCAGGAGGATGAAAAATCATACCGGGATTCTGGAGCATGGGGTTAAGGCCCTGACCGTCTTTGGGAATAAACCCTAAAAGCGTGAACGGATTTGAGACCGAGGTAAGAAGGAGGAGAAAAAAGCTCACTGTAGTGGCAAGGACGAGATAGATATATGGGGTGTTCCTGCTTTTCAGGTCCGTCCTCGTGTTACGGACTACAATAGCGGTAAAGATACTGAGCACCCATGCCCAGAAGAGCAAAGACCCCTTCTGTCCGGCCCAGAAGGCTGAGACCTTGTAAAACATCGGCAGGGACCTGTCTGAATAGGATGCCACATACTCCACCTGAAAATTGTCGGTTACAAAGAGATACACCAGGGCGATTGCCGCAAGTGTTGTAAAGAGCGCAAGGCCGTAAAGCGACCGCCTGCCGCTCTCTATAAACCTCATATCATTCTTCATCAGCCCGGTCAGAAGAAAGGCCATTGCTGACAGGGAAAATATAAATGCAAAAACCTGCGACAGGTTACCAAAATTTACCATATCCTATTCCTTTTCTCCTTTTCCGGTTTTTTTAGTTTTGTATTTTGACGGACATTTGGCGAGGAGGGTCGTTGCAGAGAATGTGTTCTTGTCTCTGTCATAGCTTCCTTCAAGTATCACCTCAACATCCGACTTGAATGCATCCGGAACAACCCCGGTATATCTGACCTTCATGGTCTTTGTATCGTCATTAAGATCCTTCACCGTAAAGGTAAGGAGGAGGTCCCTCTGGTTGTAGTTTGTGCTGCCTTCCACAACCTTACCACTGACCCTTATGCCCCTGTCATTAAAACTTCCCGGGTCTGCCGCTATGACCTCACCCACCGTCAGGTAATAGACCCCGGTCTCTGAAACCCCCTTGTATATCAGAAACCCGACACCAACCACAATAAGCATCACTGCTACTAATGTCTTTTTGGCAGACTTCTTCATACGCCATTATCCTCCATCTTAAATTAGTGCCGGTCCATAAACCTGGTTGTTGCCGTCATGACTCCAGGGCATTCAGGAAGGAACAGGGCGCAACTGGACTTTTACCGTCGGAATTCAAATCAAATTATAAAGCAAAAGATATGCCAGCGTCAAACTATTTACCGGCATTTGCTCCAGGGCTTTGTTTTTAAAGAATTTATCGGGATTACAGTATCACGGGGATAGAATAGAGGCAAGTACAGAGTGGGACAGAAGGGGACACACGTGAGACAAATTGTCTCACCCTTTCCTGATCTCCAGGAGCTTTCTATATATGGTCTTCCGGTTTACACCAAGGATTTCCGCAGCCCGTTTCTTGTTTCCACCGCACCTCTCCAGAATATGCTCTATGTACTGCCGTTGAAGCTCATCCAGGGATTTTTCCTCTGCGAATCTAAAACCCTCTTTTGCGCTTCCAACTGCAAGCATCTCATCCGGCAGGTCTTTTATCCGTACAAATCCATCCTCCGAGAGGTACACGGACCTTTCAATAACATTTTCAAGTTCCCTTATATTTCCGGGCCAGGGGTAATCCATAAGAAACCTCATGACCTCGGGAGAAATCCGGATCTTCTTCTCCTTCCGTTCATACCTGTTCAGGAATTCCTGCACAAGGATGGGGATGTCCTCCCTGCGCTGCCTGAGCGGAGGAAGCTCTATTCTGAATATATTAAGTCTGTAATAAAGGTCTTCCCTGAACCTGCCCGCCCTCACCTCTTCCCTCAGATTCCTGTTGGTTGCAGAGATAATCCTGACATCAAAGGGGATGTACTTATTGCTTCCAACGGGTTTAACCTGCCTGTCCTGCAGGGCCCTGAGGAGTTTTGGCTGTAAGGTCACAGGCATTTCCGTAATCTCGTCAAGCAGGAGAGTCCCTCCATCGGCCTCAAGGAAGAGTCCTTTTTTATCGTTCTTTGCGTCGGTAAAGGCCCCCCTGACATGACCGAAGAGCTCGCTCTCCAGGAGCCCCTCGGGAATGGAGGCACAATTTACAGGAACAAACGGTTTTTCCTTTCTTTGTGAACACAGGTGAATTGCCCTTGCAATCATCTCTTTACCGGTACCGGTCTCGCCCTCGATAAGCACATTGCCCCCTGAATCCACTATCTTCTCGATAAAGGTGAATATCTTTATCATGGCCGGACTCTTGCCTGCAAGGTTGTGGAAACTGTAGCGTTTTGAGGTCATTTCCTCAAGCTCCCGAAGCCTCTTCCTCATTTCAAGTTCCCTGACCGCTTTTTTAACGGCAACCAGTATCTGTTCCATCTTAAAGGGTTTTATAATATAATCATAAGCACCCCTGTCCATAAGCTTTACCGTATCGTCTATATTTCCAAAAGCGGTAATAAGGATAACAAAGGGGAAAAAACCATTCCCCGTTCTCGTCCGGTCAAGAAAGGAAAGTCCGTCCATGACAGGCATCTTTATATCCGAGATGACAATCTGAAACCTCCGCCTCTCCATCAGGGCAAGGGCATCCCGGCCGTTTGAGGCTGTCTCCACGGCGTAACCATGCTCCAGCAGGATATCTCTTAAAAACTCCCGCATATCCTGCTCGTCTTCCACAACAAGTATGCTCATCCTGTCTGCTTCCGCCATAACAAAAACCCCTTGTAT
>CAZXDE010000084.1:4529-7757 GCA_964639515.1 uncultured Thermodesulfovibrio sp. | reverse complement strand
ACTGTATTGCAGCTCCACATCAGGCTCATAGAGAAACGGGTCAAAATCGGTAAAGTTTGATATATACCTCAACCTCATGACCGTTATCCTTATGGGCCTTACCCCGGCAGACGGCCTGATTCTCTCAATGGCAAGGCCATCTTCCTCGTGAAGCCCAAGGTCTCCGATGTAGGGAAGCACACCTATCACAGGCACTTTGGTCTTCTCTTCGATCAACCTGTTGCCGGGCCTGAGGATATCCATGTCTCCCCTGAACTTGTTTATTATAAAGGCCTTGATATAGTCTGCATCACCGTCAAGAAGGGCAACCGTCCCGTAGAGGGAGGCAAAAACTCCCCCCCTGTCAATATCACCAACAAGGATTACCGGAGAGCCGGTATGCCTTGCCACTGCCATATTTACAATCTCCTCCTTCACCAGATTAATCTCTGCAGGGCTTCCTGCACCCTCGATCACTATGAGATCATATTCCCTGCTCATCCTCTCCCAGGCATCCCTCACAGCCTCCCACGCCACTTTCCTGAATTTATAATAGTCTATTGCCTTCATGGTGGAGTGCACCTTGCCAAGGAGTATAACCTGTGCACCTGACTCACCTGTGGCCTTAAGCAGGACGGGATTCATATAAACAGACGGCTCCACACCTGCGGCCTCTGCCTGAAGTACCTGGGCCCTGCCTATCTCACCGCCTTCTTTTGTAACAAAGGAGTTGAGGGCCATGTTCTGCGACTTAAAGGGTGACACCTTTATCCCCATATCCCTGAATATACGGCAAAGCCCTGCCGTAATAAAGCTCTTCCCAACACCGGAGCCCGTCCCCTGTATCATCAATGACCTGGTCATACTTTATTACTCCTAATACACCCGAAATAAAAATCCGAAATACTTCAGCTTTTTTCAGACAGGATTAACAGGATAGTCAGGATACTTTTAAAACTCCGCCTGTAACTCTTTCCAAATCTTAAACCTATCGAAAAAGCATCGTTAAACAGCAAAACCTTTTCTTCAGCCTCACGATTACCTCAAGATTTCTCACGATTATAAAAACTTAAATTTTCTCTCTATTTCTTATCTTGAATCTATCTCGAAGGCATCGTGAAGCTAAAAACTCCTTTACTCCTTCACTCTTTTTTCAGCTTTAATCCTGTTCATCCTGTTAATCCTGTCTAAATTTTTCTCCCTGCCAATCTGCTACAAAAAAACTATCTTCCGATAACCTCTTTAATAACATCCTCTTCCACCCCGGTCTCAATCCTCACCCTGCCGATATCTTCGGGCAATATAAATCTGAGCCGGCCGGCAACTGTTTTTTTATCTATAGCCATTGCCGCAAGCATTGGGGCAGGATCAAGAGCTGTATCTGCAGACACGGGCAGCCCGTATGAATCTATCAGGGCCGTTATCTCCGCTGCTTTTCCCTTCTCCAGAAAACCGAGCTTTTCAGAAAGATCAGCCTCGCAGACCATGCCGATTGCCACTGCCTCACCATGCAGGTACCGCCTGTACCCGGTCACTGTCTCAATGGCATGACCGATGGTATGGCCGTAATTGAGTATGGCCCTCAGCCCTTCCTCACGCTCGTCCCTTGATACCACATCCGCCTTTATCTCACAGGAACGTCCGATTATGTAGGCAAGGCATTCGGGGTCAAGAGCCAATATCCGCTCCCTTTCCGTCATGAGGTAATTAAAGAATTCCCCATCCCAGATAACGCCGTATTTTATCACCTCAGCCATACCGGCAAGGAACTCCTTTTTGGGCAGGGTCTTCAGCGTATCCACATCAATCCATACCAGCCGTGGCTGGTAGAAGGTCCCGATCATATTTTTGCCAAGGTAGTGGTTAACTCCGGTCTTCCCGCCTACAGAGCTGTCCACCTGCGCAAGAAGGGTCGTTGGGAGCTGCATATATGCAATACCCCTCATGTAGGTTGATGCAGCAAAACCGGTTATATCTCCGATTACCCCGCCCCCAAGGGCAAGGATTGCCGATTTCCTGTCAAGCCCCACCTTCAACAGTTCACTCAGGATATGATAAGCCCAGAGAAAATCCTTGTACTCCTCACCATCAGGAATCAGGATGGTAGATACATCATATCCTTCACTCCTCAGCGAGTTGACCACAACATCACCATAGAGCCCAAATACCTTGGGATTACTCACAAGGGCCGTCTTTGGAGAGAACTCATATTTTCTGAACTTCTCACCAATCCTCTCAAGTATCCCGCTGCCTATGGAAATTCCGTAGCTCCTCTCATCAAGCTCAACCCTTATCTCCTTCATCCTCTCTCCTCTGTCCGCATTGATAAAATCAAGTCTTTGTTCTGGATTTTAGCCCTAATCTGTCCATTTTTTCAACCAGACTGTTATAATACTCAACTATGCTTGCAAAAAGGATTATACCATGCCTTGACGTAAGAGACGGCCGCGTGGTAAAGGGTGTAAATTTTGTAAACATCCGTGATGCCGGCGACCCTGTTGAAAACGCCTTGTACTATGATGAACAGGGAGCGGACGAGCTGGTCTTCCTCGACATCACGGCCTCACACGAAAAACGCAATATCATCCTTGACGTGGTTGAAAAAACTGCTAACGATGTCTTCATGCCTCTCACAGTCGGCGGTGGAATAAGAAACTCTGACGATATACGCGATCTGCTGAACGCAGGCTGTGACAAGGTCTCCATAAATACCACTGCAATCAGAAATCCCGGTTTTATCAGGGAGGCATCCGAAAAATTCGGCAGTCAATGCATAGTGGTTGCAATAGATGCCCGGAGATGCAGCGGGGCATCAGGAGAGCCCCCGGACTGGCTGTTACAGGACGAATCTCTTGAATTTCTGAATCTTAAATCGTCAATCGTCAATCGTCAATCCCCTATCTGGGAGGTCTACACACACGGCGGCAGAAAACCGAGAGGGCTTGATGCTGTCAGATGGGCCCAATATATGGAAGAGCTTGGCGCCGGTGAGATATTGCTCACCTCAATGGACAGGGACGGAACAAAGGACGGCTATGACATAGAACTCACAAGTACTGTAGCTGAGGCAGTGGGCATACCGGTTATTGCCTCCGGCGGAGCTGGAAACCTTGAACACCTCTATGAGGCTCTGACCGATGGCAAGGCAGACGCTGTGCTCGCTGCATCCATATTCCATTACAGGGAATATACAATAAGGGAAGCAAAGGAATATTTAAGATCAAAGGACGTAGTTGTAAGGCTATGACT
>CAZXDE010000084.1:0-4429 GCA_964639515.1 uncultured Thermodesulfovibrio sp. | reverse complement strand
ATTGATGAACTCTGTATTAACACCATCCGCTTTCTTGCTGTGGATGCAGTTGAAAAGGCACAGTCCGGTCATCCGGGAATGCCAATGGGTGATGCTGCAATGGCGTATGTCCTCTGGAGCAAGGCCCTCAGGCATAATCCAAAAAACCCTCAGTGGTCTAACAGGGACAGGTTTATACTTTCGGCAGGACATGGTTCCATACTCCTTTACAGTCTCCTCTACCTGAGTGGTTATCCCCTTGGGCTTAAAGATATAAAGAACTTCCGCCAGTGGGGGAGCAAGACACCCGGACATCCCGAGTATGACCCGAAGACCGGAATAGAGACAACCACTGGTCCGCTTGGCCAGGGCTTTGCCACCGGTGTCGGGATGGCAATTGCCGAAAGATATCTCAGGGAATACTTTAATAAACCGGGGTTCCCGATTGTTGACTACAATATTTACGCAATTTGTAGTGACGGCGACCTTATGGAGGGAGTCTCCTCAGAAGCAGCCTCACTTGCCGGACACCTGAAACTGGGAAAACTCGTCTATCTTTACTCCGACAACAGGATTACCATTGAGGGCTCTACAGACCTCTCTTTTTCTGAAAATGTGGCAGCCCGCTTCAAGGCCTACGGCTGGCATGTCCAGCGTGCTGACGGCAATGACCTGATAGGGGTTGAAACGGCGCTACGTGAGGCAAAAAAAGAACAAGACAAACCCTCACTCATCATTGCAAGGACACACATAGCATTTGGCAGCCCCAACAAGGAGGGCACTTCCGAATCACATGGCGCCCCGCTTGGAAAGGAAGAGGTAAGGCTGACAAGGATGAATGCCGACTGGCCTATGAGCCCGAAATTCATGGTTCCGCAAAAGGCACTGAAACAGATGAGAACGGCCGTTGACAGAGGCAAAACAGCAGAGGACAAATGGAAGAAACGATTAAAGGTATACAGGCAAAAACATCCCGGGCTTTATGTAAAGTGGAGGGAATTCAACAACGGCATTCTCCCTGACGGATGGGATGCCGGGCTGCCTGAGTTTAATCCAGTGGATGGAGCAGTTGCCACACGCTCTGCATCAGGAAAAGTGCTCAATGCACTTGCTGACAGAATGCATAATATCATCGGGGGTTCTGCAGACCTTGCACCCTCCAACAATACATATCTGAAAAAATATGCTGATTTCGGGATAAAGAAAGGCGGAAGGAACCTGCACTTCGGCGTAAGGGAACACGCCATGGCGGCAGCCATGAATGGAATGGCCCTCTCAGGACGCATCATTCCCTACGGCGGGACATTCCTGGTATTTTCGGATTACATGAAACCGGCCATAAGACTTGCCGCCATGATGAAACTGCATGTCATCTACGTGTTTACCCACGACTCCATCGGCCTTGGAGAAGACGGCCCGACTCATCAGCCGATAGAGCATCTTGCCTCACTGAGGTCGATCCCAAACCTTATAGAGATACGACCCGCTGATGCCAACGAGGCAAGAGAGGCATGGAAAACAGCCCTCCGGCATAGAGGAGGTCCTGTTGCCCTAATACTTACAAGACAGAAACTGCCTGTAATAGACAGAAAGAAATATGCCCCGGCAGATGGAACAGACAGGGGAGGATATATCATTGCAGATACAAAAGGCACACCGGACCTGATCCTTCTGGCCTCAGGCTCAGAAGTTCATCTTGCCCTCCTGGCCAGGGAAAAGCTTAAGGAAGAAGGGAAAAAGGTGAGGGTCGTCAATATGGCATCCCTGAAACTCTTCGACAAACAGCCCAATAAATACAGGGAACGCGTTTTGCCTTCAGGATGCGAGAAAAGGCTTGCAATAGAGGCCGGTTGCTCACTGAGCTGGCACAAATATGTTGGATTAAAAGGAGATGTCCTCGGGATTGACAGGTTTGGTGCATCTGCACCTCACAATGTGCTGCTTGAAAAGTTCGGCTTCACAGTTGAAAATATCCTTGAAAGGGCCCGGAAACTCCTGAACTCAGGATAGCCCGTTGTCTCTCAAGATGCAGACTAAAGAACCTCACATTGTCCCTAAATACGTCATCTACGGATTCTTCCTCATTGGTCTGATATCTGCTGTCGCCTTCAGGTCACTAATAGTATTTCAGCATTTAAATCCTCAATGGGTAAGGCCTGTATGGTATACAGGTACGATAGGATACTGCTTCTTTTTCCTCTACCGGTACGGAATCTCAAAAAAAAGGAAAAAGACGGTTGACGGGTTCCGGCTGATAGAGAAACTGAAATCCGATGTTCCTCTGTCGGATGAGGACAGGAAGGTCCTCCTGTATCTTCTCTCTTCCATCAAGGCCTCGCTTGAAGACATTAACTACGCTATCATATTCCTGTTATCCATAGCTGCAATTGCTGCTGATCTGATTCTTACTGCAATGAGTTAAATAAAGAAAAAACAGAAAGGGGGCATGTGTGGAAGTTTCTCCACTACATGCCCCCCTGATTTATAGATTAAAGAAGTTATATTATGGTTATCTGAAAGAGGATGACCTACAGTTACTTCTTCTTACCGCCGACAGTCTCTTTTAAACCCTTGCCGGCTTTAAACTTAGGGGCCTTTCTGGCACGTATCTTTATGGTTTCCCCTGTCCTTGGATTCTTCCCTTTTCTTGCCTTCTGTTTTACAACACTGAAGGTGCCAAAGCCGGCAATTGTAACCTTCTGACCCTTCTTGAGCGTTGATGTTATACTGCTGAGCATTGCATTCACTGCCTTTGCAGCCTCTGCTTTTGTGGTCTCCAGTGTAGTGGACACCTTCTCAATTAATTCGGATTTGTTCATAAATAAACCTCCTTATATTTTAATAATGCTACCATTCTACAGGATTTCTGCACATTAAGGCAAAACTTTTTTGATTTACGCAGGTTTGGACAATACTATCGGACGGAGACGACCGGAAATAAGGGTAAGATTATGGTAGGCGATGGTGGTTTCGAACCACCGACCTCTGCCGTGTGAAGGCAGCGCTCTCCCACTGAGCTAATCGCCCACATTGTTAAAGACTTCTTTGCCGCAGATTACGCAGATATCCGCAGATTTTTAAGACATTGAAATACTTTCTTTAAAACTGATGTATCTGTTTTTTTTATCTGCGTAAATCTGCGTAATCTGCGGCCAGATAGTTGTTGAAATTATATAGAAATCAGTGGCAGGCTGTCAAATCCAGACTACTTTACCGAAGTCCTTTATGCCTTCTACAATATGATTTGTAGTCCCCCTGTAGCCTGCTTTCAGCTGTGACTCAAGGCCGTAGTGTTTAAGGCATGTGCCGCAGGAGAATATCTCTACCCCCAGGGACTCGATGTCCCTTATCAGGGAGACCGTCTCCTCATTCACCGTGGTGAGCTTCACTCCTGCATTCAGGAAGAATATCATGTCAGGCAGGTCGCGGGTCACCTTCATCGTCTCAAAAAACCCCTTCATGAGTATCCTGCCTATCTCCTCTTCCTTGCCGAGCGTGTCGGTGCCGATTATCATCAGGATATCCTTTCCGGTTTTCTCCTGTTTCTGCTCTTTTTCTTTGACCACAGTGTCCTCAGGGGTAAAATCGCGTACATATCCCTTTGTAATCTTTACAGACCAGTACCCGTTTTTCTTTTCAGTCTCAGCATGCATCCCGTTTTTCCCGGCAAACCTGCCAAGATTGCTCACAGACGCCTCATTATCCACAAGCACCTCTACAGTTCCCTCTTCAATTGTATCAAGCGTCTCTTCCGCCAACACAACCGGTTTGGGACATCCAAGCCCCCTGGCATCCACTGTCTTCATCAAGACCTCCCTTTTTTGCAAACATTCCAATGAAAATCAGTCTCCTGATTGTTTTGAAAACTCCCTGCGCAGATCCTCCGTCTTTTTCAGATATTCTGCCGACCAGTCCTCTTTCCTGAGGGCCTCACGAGCCTTTTCAGGACTCTCAAGGGCCTTCCTGCCGTTACCCCGAACACTTCCTTTCGGGATATTCAACTCAGGCAAGCCTACAGAGCGGCTGGACGTAAATGAGAGGCCGCATTAAAGTATCTGCTGGACTTATTGTCACTTTTCTTGTGGTGATAAAATAATTCGACATGGTTTCATTTTCATACATAACGCTGAAATCAGCTACCGCTGAACAAGACCGAGCTTTAAACTTAAATCACACGACGGTTCAGCGATTAGGTGGACCGATTTTGTTCGCTTTTAAATATTTATAAAGTTTTCGCGAAACCATATCCAGCTCATTCTGCCAATCTTCGTCACTATAATAAATCAGAGGCCCCTCATCCTCTGAGATACTGTCTAACAATAATTCGTCTGCAGACAACTTTTCGTTCTCCTCAGAAACCCCCTGTTTAACCAAATAACCTCCTAACGCATGCAAAGCAGATGAGTATCTGTTTTTTGTTGATTTCGATTTGTTTTCTAAATCCGACTTC
>CAZXDE010000083.1:0-7865 GCA_964639515.1 uncultured Thermodesulfovibrio sp. | reverse complement strand
TGAGACCTTTGAAGCCTCGTTCAGGGCAAAGGAGCTCTTTCCACTCCTTGCTCCACCGGTGATGAATACGACTTTTGGAAACAAAATTTCGATCATCCTGTTTTTTCCGCCTTGTTTGGTATGAAATAAAAGATAGCAAACAGGGTTGTCAATAGTCAATCATCCCCGAAAGATTCAGGCAGGGTCTTTATTTTATATAGAATACAGGCCTTCTCCGTGTCCCTGTGTCTCCGCGGTTTATTATGCTTTATTAATTTCTCAATTAATAGGGATTTCATGATTCAGTTGGTGGTGAAACGGTAGTGGAACGTATTATGATATAATTAAATGTTAAATTCCATAAAGTGAAAGGGACAAAAAGCGTTCAGTTCAGGTACAATTAAATGAAACAGTTACAGGCAATGGTTTTTTTAAGGGGAAGTAATTTCAGAACAATTTTGTATCCAATTGTGGGTGGTCTTCTATTGGCCTATCTCTCAGCCTCTTTTATAAACGTGTTCTACCACAAAAGCACTATCAGGACTGTAAAACAGGGCAGGATAAATCAAGGCCCTGTTTTTACCCGCAGTATATCAACCGGCCGGATACTGAAGAAGAATATATTCGGACTGAAATATGAAGAACCCGGGGGGGATACAAACGGGAAAGTGGCCGCCAATGGTGGAGAGAGCATCAGAAAATACCAGCTTATCGGCACAATACTGGGAAAGACACGGATGGCCTTACTTACAAAAGACAAGGAATTAAAAATTCTCGTTGCCGGACAGTCCCTTGGTGAATATATGCTAAGAAAGGTCTCTTTTGATTCCGTCCTGTTTGAAAATAAGGGCAACAAGGTCATCCTGCGATTTCCAAAATCCAAAAAAACAAAGCCCTCGGGCACAAGACAGGCGATCTTCAGGGAGCAGATTCCTGATGTCAGGCCTCAAACATCGGCTGTGGAGACAGACACTGATACGGACAGGATCACCATAAAGAGAAAGGAGGCCCTCTCCCTCGTCCGGAATCTGAACAAACTCCTCACCACGGTACGCATAGCTCCTTATTATCAGAAAGATGAATTCATTGGATATCAGCTAAGCATGCTCAGAAAAAATTCATTTCTGTATAAACTCGGCCTCAGGCGCGGGGACATACTAAAGAGAATAAACGGTGAGGATGTCAGTTCTCCCCAAAAGGCGATTGAGCTGCTCTCCAGGATTCAGGACATTACGGCCGTGAATATCGACCTTCTGAGGAAGGGAGAAAAAAAATCCCTCTTTATTGATATAGAGGATTGAGCCGGATAATACTTGATAATACGAAAATTGAAACAGCTATTTATATATAAAAGGAGACCCCTAATGAAGAACTATCTGAATCCTAAATTGAAAAGTCTGTTCCTGCTTGTTTTCTGCCTCCTCCTCTTCCAGGCCGCTCCCCTGAAGGCAGAGGTCGGAATGAATTTTCAGGAGGTCTCTTTACAGGATTTTGTTGATTTTGTCTCGCAATATACAGGATCCAATATTATCTATGACGCAAGGGATTTAAAAGGGACTGTCACCGTAAAGGCAAAAAAGGAGTTTACCAAATCGGACATCCTGAGTATTCTGCATACGGTATTAAGTATTAACAACCTCGAAGCTGTTACGGAAAAGGATATTATATATATCGTAAGGAAGGCCAAGGTATCAAAATTGCCTTATTCTTTTGAAGAAAAAGCCCGACCGGGAGAAATCAGTGAGACTGAAAAAAACAAGGATAACCTGTTGGTCAGTGTTTTCCAGATTGAAAATATAGATGCAAAGCTGCTTTCAAAATTCTTCAATCTCACTAAATCAGACTATGGCAGGATTGAAACCTTACCGACACTTAATGTCGTGGTGGTAAAGGACAAAAGCGTCAATGTCAGGAGGATGGCCCAGATGGTCAAGACCATAACTTCAATGGGAACGGGCATCCGGATAGAGATTATCCCCCTGAAAAATACCTATGCCAGTGAATTTGCAAAGACCATCAAGATGTTCTTTATGGAACTCGGCAAATCCTCTTATTCACGGATTAAACCGGTCTTCATGGCGGACAAGACGTCAAATTCCATAATTGTGGCGGCTCTGCCCAAGGATATGGCCCTTATAAAGCGGATAATCTCCAGTACGGATGTCATGACAGATAAGGGAACAAGCCCAAGGGTCTTCAAACTCAAGTATGCCATGGCTGAGGATGTGGAAAAAGTGCTGAACAAAATCCTTTCCGGCTCGAAGTTTCAAAAAAACAAGTTAAGACAACCACAACAGTCCGGTCGCTCAGGAATGAAGGTAGCTGCCGACAAGGCCACCAATACCATATCAGTTGTAGGAGATCCGGAACTGTATGCCCAGGTGAAATCATTAATAGCAAAACTGGATATTCCGAGGGACCAGATATTTGTTGAGGCATTAATCATAGAAACCACCCTCGAGGAAGGAGCCAAGTTCGGGGTGGAGTGGCTTGCAGGTGCAGGAAACAAGAACTTCGTAGGCACCGGCACATTTTTAGACTCAAAAAATGTTATTGACCTTCAGGGCCCTGTTTTAGAGGGCAATCCTCCCAACCTTGGGGCCCTTCCCGGGGGGCTTGGTCTGGGGATTCTCGGCAATGTCATAACTTACGAGGGCGTGAAGTTCCCCACGCTCAGTGCGCTGGCAAATGTAATAAAGACGGAGTCAGGGATTAATATACTTTCAAAACCACAACTCCTTACCCTGGACAATGAAGAGGCAGAGGTATTTGTAGGAGAAAACCGCCCCTTCCTGATCAGCGAAAAGTTTGATGCAAACAACAACCCGATCCAGACATTTGATTACAGGGATGTGGGCATCAAACTGAAAATCCTGCCCCATGTCATAGATGAGGATACGGTATTATTAAACGTGCAACAGGAAGTCAAAAAAGTGATATCAAATGCTGTGGGCGTTGCCTCAGCCCCGATTACCCTTACAAGAAGCACAAAGACCACCATAAAACTGCACAACAACACAACGGTGGTGATAAGCGGTCTTATAAAGGATGACACGAGCATGTCAGAGACAAGGGTGCCGCTTCTTTCCAAAATCCCACTGCTGGGCTGGCTTTTCCGTTCCAGGGACACATCCAAGGAGAAGACAAACATGATGGTCTTCATCACGGCAACCATAATAAAGAGCAGGCAGGATATGGAAGATCTCACCCGGACAAAACGGAATCTACTGAAAAATACAGACAAAAAAAAGATTAAAGAAAAGATTAAAAAAGAAACTACAAAAGAGATAGAAAAAGAAGGAGTAAAAGCAAAGGAAGTGGCAGGGAAAGAAGAATGAATACTTTGGCACCTGACCTTGACAGTCTGCCCAAAGAGGTCCTGGATCTTTACATGAGATTTCCCGACAGGTCGGACTTCCTGCCGCTTCAGGCCGGCAACGGAAGGCTGACCTTTCTTGTAAGTTCGGAGAACGGTATCCGAAAGGCATCCTTTGTGTCTTTATGTTGCAAGTCCCCGGGAAGTTTCAGGTTTGTGCCGCAAAAAACACTCCTTGAGATTGCTGAAAAGTTTTCCTTTGTCTTTGAAGAAGATGTGGATCTGAATTCAGAAGGTGAGTCCATCTCTTCATATGACTATGATATCCTGAGCGGTGTCCATGACGATGCACCTGTGGTCAAGCTCGTCAATCAAAGCATTATGAGCGCAATCAGACTCGGGGCCAGTGATATTCACGTAGAGGGAAGAGAGGCAAATCTCATCATCAGGTTCAGGGTGGACGGCAGACTGAAGACCGTGAAGACCATTGATAAGGGTCTTCACGAACCCCTGATTGCCCGTATAAAAGTAATGGCGGATATGGATGTGGCAGAGACCCGCAGACCACAGGACGGCAGGATAAATATTCAGTTCGGCACCAAGATGATAGATATAAGGGTCTCGACAATACCGACAGCCAAGGGTGAAAAGGCGGTACTGAGGCTTCTGAGCAGGTCGGAGACAGCCCTCAATCTTGAGCTGCTCGGCCTTGATGAACCACACGTAAAACTTCTCCAAAGGCTTCTCAAGTCTCCAAACGGCATAATAATGGTTACAGGACCAACCGGCAGCGGCAAGACCAGCACTCTCTATGCCTCCATACTCGAGATTCAGAACGACACGGTAAACATAGTAACTATCGAAGACCCTGTTGAATACAGAATAGACGGAATTGCACAGGTCCAGGTCAACCCTGCCACAGGAGTAACCTTTGCCAGGGCAATCAGGACCTTTTTAAGGCAGGACCCCGATGTTATTCTGGTAGGTGAGATCAGGGATGAGGAGACTGCAGAGGCAGCCATCCAGGCATCACTTACAGGGCACCTGGTCCTTACAACCCTTCATACGAGTGATGCTCCGACGGCGGTAGCAAGACTTGTGGAGATGAACATAGAGCCCTTTCTCCTCTCAAGCAGTCTCCTGCTTGTTATCGGGCAAAGACTGGTGAGAAAGATATGTACTGAGTGTAAGGAGGAGGCAACCCTGGAAGACGAGATCAGGGACATCTTCCTGAAGAAGGGATTTGACATAAAGAGATATTTCAGGGGTAAGGGTTGTGAAAAGTGTTTTGGTACCGGATACAAGGGGCGAATAGGCCTTTTCGAATTCCTGTTACTTGATGACGAGATAAGAAAACTCATTATGAGAAAGGCCAGCTCCACGGAAATCAAGAGCCTTGCCGTCAAACAGGGCATGAAGACCATGTTTGCCAATGGTGTTGAATTAATCCAGGAGGGTGTTACAACACCGGAGGAGGTTATAACTGCCACAACGCAGTAAATGACCAAAACGACCAATGGCCATATATAAATATAAGGGATACGATCCCGCGGGCAAGGAAGTCAACGGAGTGGTAGAGGCCTCCACCAGGGCCATCGCCATGAAGAGCCTCAGGGACGAGACGATTCTGCCCTATCTGATTGAAGAGATGGGCGAGAAAAAAAGAAGATGGATATTTCAGAAGAAGGATTCGGGTCAGCTCTTCTTCCAGATAGGTATAATGCTGAAGAGCGGTCTGCCGCTTATAAAGTCACTCGATATAACCATGAGGCACCGGGAGCAGAAAGGCCTCTCGCACATTCTCAGTGCCATAAAAAAGCACGTATCGGAAGGCAAGAAATTCTCGGACGCACTTGCCGGCTATCCCCAGGTCTTTCCTGATGTCTATGTGAATATGGTCAGGATTGCAGAGGCGACCGGCGGGCTGGCAGACGTGCTGCTGAATATTGCGGAGTACGAGGAGAGGAAGAAGGAGCGGGAAGGAAAGATCAAGAGCGCCCTTACCTATCCCCTTGTGGTCGGCCTGATAGGCAGTGCAGTGGTTGGGTTCCTCCTCGGATACGTTGTTCCGAAGATGGAAAAGATATTTCAGTCTGTAAAGATAGACCTGCCCTTTTCAACCACCATGCTGATAGCCATCGGTTCGTTCCTGAGAAACTACGGGCTGCTTCTGAGCATACTCTGCGGGATTCTGATAATTATCGGCGTCAGGGTGTACAGAAACTCTGTGCCGTTAAGAAAAAAGGTTGACACCCTGCTCATCGGTGTGGAAGTGCTTCGCAAGGCGGTAATGGCAAGGATTTCCGAACTCCTCGCCTTTCAGCTCAGGGAGGGCATCCCGCTGGTGGCTGCACTTAACGGTTGCAGGGGGGTAGTGAATAATCTCCTGATAAAGGAGGAGATGCAGAGGCTCGCCCTTGAGGTTGAAAAAGGGAAGCCCCTCTCCGAGGGGCTGAAAGACTCTCCGGTTTTTGATGAAATGTTAATGGCAGCGGTGCTTACCGGAGAAAAGACCGGGGAGCTTGCCGACTTTCTTGAGAGGATGTCCTATTATTACAGAAAGGATGTAGAGAAGATTATGGGGAGGCTTACGTCTCTGGCAGAACCTGTGTTTATACTGATCCTGGGGCTGGTGGTCGGCTTTATCGTGGTCTCTATAATGACGCCGTTGTTTGAGATGAATCAACTCGTAAAGTGAAGCTTGTCGGAATGACGGAAAACTAATAACTGTAGTTTATAGACAGACTCTAAATAACAGGGTCAAAGAAAGGAGGAAGAGATGAGATACACAAAAAGAGAATCCGGGTTTACCCTGATAGAGCTCATGGTAGTTCTGGTTATCCTTGGCATCCTGGCCACATTCCTGATGCCGAAGATACTTAACAGGCCGAATGAGGCAAGGATAATAAAGGCAACGAACGACATCAGGGCCATTGAATCCGCCCTGCAACTCTACAAGATAGACAACGGCAGTTACCCAACCACGGAGCAGGGGCTTATGGCGCTTGTGAAAAAGCCCGACATTGAACCCATCCCCAGGCACTACCGTAACGGTGGCTATCTGGACTCTGAGTCAACCCCACTTGACCCATGGGGGAATAAATACATATACAGGAGTCCCGGAGAAGGGGACAGGGAATACGAGATAATCAGTTTCGGGGCAGACGGCAGGGAAGGCGGTGAGGGGGTGGATGCAGATATCAGGAGCTGGGAGATAAAGTGAGAAACCGCAATGGGTTTACCTTTGTGGAGATTCTCGTAGTAATGCTTATCCTCTCGATAGGACTCTTTGTGCTTGTACCCAGGCTGGCCCCGCGGATTCTTGAGCCAACGTCTCCTTTAAAGAAAATGGTCGATTCCGTAATTACAAAGGCCCTTAAAAAGGCCGGGGAATCCGGGAGGGCCGAAGAGATTACCTTTATCATGGGCAGCGGGAGTTTCCGTATGGAAGACGAGGAATTCAAGCTCCCTGACGGCCTGACGGTAATGGATGCCCTGGTCAATGACAAGCGGGCGGATGCACTTGCGGTTACAGTAAAGGCCTATCCTGCAGGGATAATCGATTATTTTGAGTTAACGCTTTCCGACAACAGCAAGCTTGTCAGCCTGCCGCTGCTTGCAGAGGTCGAGTTAAGGGGATGAGAAACAGGGGATTTACTCTGCTTGAGGTACTGATCGCCATGGTTGTTCTGGCGATCTCCCTGTCGGGCATATTCATGCTTCTGAAATCAAATATTGACACAACCGGCTATACCCTGAGAAAGATCGAATTGCTTGAGGCAGGAGGCGATATCTTTTATACACTGTATGCTGAATCGGACATAGAACCAACGCCGGGGTTTGTTAAACTGAAAGGATATGAGGGAGTAAAGTACAAGGTTACCGAAAGCTCCCTGGGAATTTCATACATAAAGGAATACACCCTTACACTGAAAAAAGATGAGGCGGAGATTGTTTATAATTTCTACAGATAGGGGGATGACCCTGCTTGAGGTGCTTATTGCACTTGCATTAAGTGCGCTCGTTCTTGCCGGGCTTTACTCTTCCATGAACACGGTGTTTAGCACGGACAGGGCACTTGACGACAGGCTCAGGGGAGTGATGAGTTACGTCAGACTGAGCAATCTTTTTCAGGCGGACCTGAGGACCATGATAGGGCTTCCTTCCATGCAAAACACTATTTTCGGTACGGAAATAAGCTTTAAATCAACGCATTCCCTTGATTCCAACTCCTCTTTTCCTGTGATGGTAACGTATTTTGTAGACAAGGTAGACGGGGAAAGGTATCTGTACAGGGAAGAGACCGAAGAGAAAAAGGGGGTAAACCTGAAGATAAGACTCCTTGAAAAAGTGGGGGAGCTGAAGTTTCTCTCCCCTTCTGAAGAGGGCTGGAAGGAGCAGTTTGTAGGAAAGGATGTGGTCAGGATGGAATACGTCTACGGTGGCAAAAAGTGGACTATCACCGGGGGGAGACTCCTCTGAAGACAACCCCTGTATTAAAGACAAACGGTTCTGTCCTGATAGTGGTTCTTATCGTTGTTGCCGCCTCCCTCTCCCTTTTACTGCTTAA
>CAZXDE010000082.1:5410-7878 GCA_964639515.1 uncultured Thermodesulfovibrio sp. | reverse complement strand
GACAAGTATGCAAAACAGTGCGACCTCCCGCCTCATAATGTAATTCACAAAACCGATATAATCAGGATCACAAAGGATGCAGGGTATATTGATCAAATACGCTTTTCAAAAAGACTTGGAAAGGATTTGGTCCTGAATATGCTCCGGGAAATCAGAAAAGCCGCTAAAAGTTCATCAGTCGATTGACAAGGGGTTTTACAAGGATTGGCGGGAGCGAGTGGGAATCGAACCCACCTTCCCCGCTTTTGGCAGGGAACACCGGATTTGAAGTCCGAGGGGGACACCAGAGCCCCATTCGCTCCCATGCTTGATTTTACAGGGTTTTCGCTTCTTTCGTCAAATAACCCGATCGGGAAAATCAGGCTGATAGACTGACCTGTTTATCTTAAACCCCTGGAGTCCCACCTTGTCCCCGGTTTTGAGTTATTATAAAGAAGCGTGAAAATCAGGACAATTATTAAAATCTCATTTCTAATAGTCATATTAGCAGGCGTGGCTTTCTATTTCTTTATCCTGAAGGACCTCCCGTCGGTGGAGCAGTTGAAATCATACAAACCCGCGGCGGTGACAAAGGTTTATGCCAATGACAATGTGCTTATAGGTGAGTTCAAGATGGAAAGGGGCAGGTATGTGCCTATCAGTGAAATCCCGCAGTATCTGGTCTATGCAGTGCTTGCAACAGAGGATTCGAGGTTTTTTGAGCACAAAGGGCTTGATTACTTTGCACTTATGCGTGCCCTGGGAACGGATATTATTCACTGGAGGTTCAAGGAAGGGGGCAGTACAATTACACAGCAGCTTGCCAAGATACTGTATCTCTCCCATGAGAAGACGCTGAGGCGCAAGTTCCGGGAGGCGATACTTGCAATGAGGATAGAGAGGGAACTCTCAAAAGAGGAAATACTGGAGCTCTATCTGAACAGGACATATTTTGGTGAAGGGGCTTACGGTGTTGAGATGGCTTCAAGGGTTTATTTCGGTAAGTCGGTGAGGGAGATAGACCTTACCGAGGCTGCAATGCTTGCCGGGCTGCTTAAATCACCCGGGTATTATTCCCCATACAAAAACATCAAAAGGGCTGAGGACCGGATGAAGCTGGTATTGATGAGGATGGAGAAAGAGGGGTTTTTGAGGCCATCCGAGAGGCGTAGGGCTGCAAAGAAGGGGTTGAGGCTTTTGAATACAGGTGCTAAAAAAGAGGGTTACGGGTATTTTTTAAGCTATGTGCGTAATTACCTTGAAGAGGAATATGGTACGGAGATGGTATATAAGGGCGGCCTTCGCGTATACACCACGTTAAGAAGATGGGCTCAGATTCAGGCCAGGAGGGCACTGAGGGAGGGGCTTGAAGCCGTGGACAAGCAGAGGGGATGGAGGGGAGTGACAGGACATATTGACGGAGTGGATGTGCAGAAAGAACTCGGCTCTATTGCCGGGGCGGACGGCCTTTTCTCCCTGAAAGGGGAGCTGTTGAGGGCAATTGTGCTCAGGGTATACAGAGGCAGGGCCATTCTGAAAGTCAACGGTGCCTATGGTATTCTGAAACTGAGGAATGCCCTGTGGGCAAGAAAGATTTTCAGGACCAAAAAGAAGGCCCTCTATCAGAAGAATTTTAACCTTAAAAAGTTGCTCTCTAAAGGGGATGTAATCCTTGTAAAATTGATAAAGATAGAGGATGGAGTTGCTTATGTATCGCTGGAGCAGGAGCCGCTTGTTCAGGGGGCCCTGATTGCGGTTCAACCCAGGACCGGATATATAGAGGCAATGGCGGGGGGGTACGATTTCAGGAAAAGTCAGTTCAACCGTGTCCTGAACGCAAGACGGCAGGCGGGCTCGGCATTTAAACCCGTTGTTTATGCCCTTGCCCTGGAAAAAGGCCTGACCCCGGCAACCATAATAAAGGATGAACCAATAAGTTATCCTGCAGGGGATGGCGGGCAGTGGGCGCCTGTTAATTATGACAGGAAGTATTCCGGCCCTGTAAGGTTGCGGGAGGCATTGGTAAATTCGCTCAATGTGGCCACTGTGAGGCTTGCGGAGTCTCTTGGAGTGGAAGACCTCGTCTCTTTTGCCAAGACCTGCGGGTTTGAAGGAAACATCCCGTATGACCTCAGCCTCGCACTTGGCTCTCTGACGGTTTCTCCTCTGAGGCTCACGATGTGCTATACTGTCTTTGCAAATCAAGGGGTCAGAATGAACCCTGTAGCCATAAAACAGGTGGTTTCTTCTGATGGACGCATACTTGAGTTTAATATTCCCGAGGGTCATAAGGTAACTTCACCGGGGGTGGCGTACCTTGTAACCAGTATGCTGGAAGATGTAATACGGAGAGGTACGGGCAGAAGGGCTTCAGGACTTAAGGTGCCGTCTGCGGGGAAGACCGGGACAACCGACAACTTCATTGATGCCTGGTTTGTTGGTTATACCCCCGGGCTGCTTGCCGGAGTATGGGTTGGTTATGATGACCC
>CAZXDE010000082.1:1734-5310 GCA_964639515.1 uncultured Thermodesulfovibrio sp. | reverse complement strand
AGTTTGTTTGGCGGAACAGGTAAAGACTAATCAAAAACCAAGGAGGATGGTATGAAAAGGGTTTTGTGTATTATTGTTATGATAATCTCTTTGTCTCTGATGATGGTGCCAAGTGTTTTGAATGCCCAGCCAAACGGCACTTACGACCATGCGCTCTCCCAGTATAAAGCGGGCAACTTTAAAGAAGCGGTTAATGAACTGAGGGATTATCTGCAGAAAAGACCGGAACCCTCAGCATATTACCTTATGGGATATGCCTTGTATGAGCTTGGCAGGTACGAAGAGGCCAGGAAGTATTTTGATGAGGCATATTTGGTGGACCCGGAATTCAAACCCGAAAAGATAGATTTCCAGCGCGCAAAACCCTAATCAGTATCCGGTTCCGATATTTTTCCGACCATCTGCGAGATATAGACAATGCAATCTTCGCATATCCTCTCGGGTTCACTGTTACATATCATGCGGTTGAGCTCCCAGCAGGGTTTGCTCTTGTCGATATAGGCGGAACAGAAGTCTCTTGTTTTTTCCGGACAGTCGGTTATCTGCCAGCACGGGGCATATTCGAGGAGCTTCTTGATTCCCTCAATGCTGATCTTCTTTATATGGATAAGGTCTCTCAGGCATCTCAGCCATTTGATATCGTTTTCAGAGTAGTATCTGTTCTTGTTTCTACGTGCAGGTTTTATCATGCCGTGTTTTTCATAAAGCCGCAAGGTCTGATCTGTGGTGCCGATTAATTCAGCCACTATCCCTATGGGATAAAGAGGCATAGCCATCTTTTCCTCTTCCGTCATATCTTTTCTTGTCTTTTTCTTTTCTTTCATCTTAAACCACTAACTACATTTAAGGCTGGAGTGGACTACTGTTATCGGTTCAGTAGGGTTTCCATGTTCTGATCCCGACGAGGTCATCGCGGATTTATTATTGCCGTCCGCCTTCAATTGAGGTTGTAGATATTCCGGGCAAACAGGACTTTTACTAATTACAATTATTAAAAACTTTTTTAATTAAAAAAAGCAAGGTAATTCAACGATTGCCTGACAGGTGGCCCGGCTTATTCGGATTTTGTCCGTGCGAGGACGGCTCCATAGACCTCTTTCACGCCTGCACGGAGGAGAACCCTTGCGCATTCATTAATAGTGGCCCCGGTTGTCATTACATCGTCAACAATAAAAACACTGCGGGGCAGGAGTCTTTTGCCGGGGCTGATGACCGAGAAGGCACCTTTTGGATTTTTGAGACGTTTTGCCCTTGAAAGAAGGCTCTGAGGCTGTATGTCCTTGGGCTTAAGGAGGATGTTTGGTTCCAAAGGAATCGAGAATTCCCTGGAGAGGATATGGCTCAGGAGATGGCTTTGATTAAAACCCCGCAGAATCAGTCTTTCCTTACTCAGAGGGACAGGCAGGATTACATCCACAGTCGGCAACGGAAGACAGGAGAGGAGTTTACCAAGCGGGATGGAGAGTCTTCGGACCTTTTCAAACTTCAGGAGATTTATTGCCTTCTTCAGAACCCCATCATAGTCCCCGAAAACGTATACCTTTTTGAAATAAGGCCTCTCTTTTATGCAGGTTATACACTTGAATGAGTAGTCCGAAGGGAGTGCAATGCCACAGGCCCGGCATCTCTTTATATCAGGGTTATGAGTCAGGGAGCGCCAGCAGTCAGTACAAAAGGGGGCGTATTTCAGGCTGTCTGAGGGTCCGTCACAGGAAGGACACCTTGAAGGAAATATCAGGTTAAAGAGCTTCCACATTTTCCGCATCTTGGTTTCATGGAAAGTGCCGCAACCTTGACCCTGTTCTTTGTCCCGCAGGCAGGACAGGTCCGGATAATAACCTCCTCTTCCGAAGCCTCCCCGGCACGGGCTTCAGTTTTAACTTCCACGACATCTGCCGGCTGTGAGAGGTTGAAAGGTATGCCGATGAGTTCTTCCCTGAGGAATCTTACATAATTATCGTCACTTTCAAAAATCTCTATTCCCATACCGTTTTTAACCAGATGCAAATGGGTCTTCACAGTCCGCTTCACCAACCCCTTCAAATGTGAAGTGGAACCATCAGGAAGCATAAGTTGTATATTCACCGTAGTTCCGGGGACAAAACCATGCTGGGTCCTGATAAACAGTCCCTGCTCTGAGAGGTCGGAGGATATGCCTCTGAAGATCATGTCTCCGGAACTGAACTCGGTCTCAATACGTTTTGTATACCGTTTATGTCTCCGTTTCGACATTATTTAAAGTGTTCTTTAAGCCTTATAATATCCTCTCTCTTCTGACCTGTAGAGATTATATCAATGTTTATGCCAAGGGTTTCCTCGATCATCTTTATATAGGCCCGGGCGTTTTCCGGTAACTTAGTAAATTCCGTGACGCCGAGAGTCGATTCATGCCATCCCTTAAATTCCCTGTAGATGGGTTCGCACTCCTCGAGCACCGGTAGTTCGCTGGGAAACTCTTTAAGGGTTTTCCCCTTGTAGCGATAACCAAAACACACCTTGATCGTATCAAAGCCGTCGAGAATATCGAGTTTTGTAAGCACAAGCCCTGCAAGTCCATTAACCCTTACCGCATGTCTCAGCACCACCATGTCCAGCCATCCACACCTTCTTGGCCTTCCGGTGGTAGCCCCGAACTCACCTCCCTGTTCCCTTATCTTTTCACCAAGGGCATCATGTATCTCCGTGGTGAAAGGTCCTCCCCCCACCCTTGTTGTATAGGCCTTTGCCACGCCGAGCACGGCATCAATACGTGTCGGTCCCACACCAAGGCCTGTGCAGGCGCCTCCCGCAGTAGCGGAGGATGAGGTCACATAGGGATATGTGCCGTGATCTATATCAAGCAGTGTCCCCTGAGCCCCTTCAAAGAGGACATTTCCCCCTTCATCAAGCGCCCTGTTGACAAGGATCTCCGTATCATCAATGTAGCCTTTGAGTTTTTCGGCATAGCCCATGTACTCGGAATAGATATCTTCAACATCAAAGGTCTCCGTTCCGTAAAGATTTTTGAGGATGTAGTTGAGGTCCTTGAGGTTTGCCTGCAGCTTGTCTCTGAAGACATCCGGATAATAGAGGTCGGCAACCCTTATGCCGGTTCTTGCCATCTTGTCCATGTAGGCGGGACCTATGCCCCTGCCTGTAGTACCTATCTTCCTGTTGCCCTTGAGTGCCTCTTTCTCTCTCTCTATGGCAATATGGTAAGGCATTATGAGGTGTGCACTCTTGCTTATCCTTAGGCTGCCGTTCAACTTCACGCCCCGTTTCTCCAGCCCTTCCATCTCCTCTATCAAGGCCTCGGGGTTTATAACCACTCCGTTTCCTATCAGGCAGAGTTTTCCGCTGTGCAGAATCCCTGACGGGATAAGATGGAGAACGAATTTCTCATCATTAATAACCACTGTATGGCCGGCATTATGACCACCCTGAAACCGTGCAACCACATCGGCCTTATCCGTTAATGAATCGACGATCTTTCCTTTTCCTTCGTCACCCCACTGGGCTCCGAGGATAACAACTGCTTTGGACATGTAAAAAACCTCCTGAAACTGAATTATGTAAAAGTGTTACGCTATTTGATTT
>CAZXDE010000082.1:0-1634 GCA_964639515.1 uncultured Thermodesulfovibrio sp. | reverse complement strand
TGATTTACCGTCATTTGCTGAACTTGCTCATGATTGTCCTGACCTCATCAAGCAGGCCTGAATCCTCACTGTCCTCTCCCGTGCATATTAATGATAACAGTTTTTCCCCCTTCCCTGCTCCTTCAATCTTTATTACATACTTGATTTCATTGAGTTTTGCGTACTCAAGGGAACCTTCAAAGGACCTTTTTATAATATCCCTGACTGCGTCAAAACCCTTTTTCCTCAACTCCTTTGCAACCCTCAGGGCCAGGGTCTTGCCGGTGGTAAGGTCAACTATAAGTATCGAGGGCCTTTCAGGTACCGCCTTTTTTGAGACATTCAGTATGTTCCCCAGGTCAATGGAAAACCCTGTACCCGGGGAATCCTCTCCAAAAGAGCCTATGAGGGAGTCATACCTCCCGCCACAACCGATAAACAGCCCCCCTTTTGGAATAAACGCCTCAAAAAAGACCCCTGTATGATAATCAAACCCCCTGGCCTCCGAGAGATCAAATATGACCCTCCTGTGAACCCCATGGGTCTTCATAAACCCGTACACCTCCTGAATATTCTTAAGGGCAGCCTCTGAAACAGGATTGCCGACAAGCTTTTCCGCCTTCCTTAAAATGTCTTCATCTCCGTAGAGATACATTATCTCTTCGTATAGTCTCAGTTCCTTCTCCGTAAGTATCCCGGCCCTGTGGAGACCATGAAGCCCGGAGGTATCTTTACGGACAAAGATGGATTTCAGGGTTTCAATATGTGGAAGAAATCTTTTCTGCTCCCAAAAACCCCTCAAAAAGTCTCTCTGCCCCATGGATATCCTGTAATCCTTCAGATGAGCCGACCTGAGAACATCCGTAAAAAGGGAGATTATCTCGGCATCTCCCTCCGGTTCCCTTATGCCTATAAGCTCTGCACCTAACTGAAAACTCTCTCTCTGCCTGCCACCATGCACTTTTTCATACCTGAAGACATTCAGGCAATAAGAGAGGCGCAGAGGGCGTATATCACGAAGCGCCGTGCCGGCAATCCTTGCAATCTGAGGTGTAACATCAGGCCGCAGGATCATGACCCTGCCACTCTGGCGGTCCGTCAGCTTGTAGCCGCTCTCTATAAGGTCCTCTCCGGCACCACGGGATATTACGTCAAGATACTCAAATATCGGTGTTATTACCTCCCTGTAGCCCCACTTTCTCATGGTATCAAGGCACTGGGACTCAAGTACCCGTTTTCTTTCAGCATAACCAGGCAAGAGGTTTATACATCCCCTGGGGCTCAGGGGGCGGTCTGAGAGCGGGGCAGTCATTGTTACAATCGGATAAGCCTGACGGATATGATATTGGGGAGTTCCCTTATCTCATCAAGCAGAGAGGCACTCACTTCAGTATCCACGCTGACAACGGATATGGCCATCCCGGCAGCGGATTCACGTCCAAAATGCATTCCGGCAATGTTTATATTATTTTTACCAAGCAGTGCCCCGATATTGCCGATTACTCCCGGCCGATCCTTGTTGTGAATATAGAGCATGATTCCCTCGGGGATAATCTCTACAGGAAAACTGTCAACGCGTATGATCCGGGGCTCTTTTTTCCCGTACAGGGTGCCATAAACTGAATTCTCTTTCCCGTCGGCCTTTACCTTGATAA
>CAZXDE010000081.1:2613-7879 GCA_964639515.1 uncultured Thermodesulfovibrio sp. | reverse complement strand
GATAATAACAAGGAAAAGTAGTTAGTCAACGTAGTCAATAACGTCCCCTACCTGCCCTACCTGCCCGTGAATTGCTGGACATTTCTATTTTGGCTTGACAGACTCAAAACGTTGATTGACAATATTTATGTATTCTTTTACAATAAGGGCAATGGAAAAGACACTATATGAGTTACAGGCAGAGGTTTGTAAGACACTTGCAAGTCCAAAAAGGCTTGAGATAATAAATGCCCTGAAAGAGGGGGAAAAGAGTGTCGGTGAGCTTGTAGATATCCTCGGTGTGCCCAAGGCAAATGTTTCGCAGCACCTTGCTGTAATGAGACATAAGGGTATCCTCAAATCGAGGAGAGAAGGGGTTAATATCTATTACAGCATAGCCAACGAGAAGGTTGTCAAGGCATGCACACTCATGAAAGAGGTGCTCACTGAACAGCTCAGGGAACGGAACAGGATATTAGCAAAGCTCTAGCATCCGCTCCTTCAATCTCTTTATCCTGTCCCTGATGATGGCTGCCTTTTCAAAATCGAGCTTCTTTGCAGCCTCTTTCATCTCTTCCTCAAGTCTCCTGATGGTCTTCTCATCAGAGATATACTCTTCTACAGGTTCCTCCACTGCGGGAACCGTCCGGTAATCCGCCTCATAAATGGAACCCGGAACATCCTTTATATTACTCTTTACCGTTTCAGGGGTTATACCCATCCGCCTGTTATATTCCAGTTGTATCTTCCTCCTCCGCCCTGTCTCATCAATGGCCTTTTTCATGGAATTGGTAATCCTGGCTGCATAGAGAATGACCTCACCATTGACATTCCTGGCAGCCCGTCCTGCTATCTGTATAAGAGACCTCTCGGAGCGGAGAAACCCCTCCTTGTCTGCATCAAAGACGGCCACGAGTGAGACCTCCGGAAGGTCAAGCCCCTCCCTCAACAGATTAACACCTATGAGCACATCAAACTTTCCCAACCTCAAATCCCTTAAAATCTCCACCCTCTCAAGGGTATCTATGTCTGAGTGTAGATATCTTGCCCTCACGCCGAGCTCTGTATAATAATCGGTAAGGTCTTCCGCCATCTTCTTTGTAAGGGCTGTGACAAGCACCCGCTCATCTTTTTCCGCCCTCTTTTTGATCTCACCCAAAAGGTCTTCAACCTGCCCTGCAACGGGCCTGACAGTCATCCACGGGTCAATGAGGCCGGTTGGCCTTATAATCTGCTCCACCACCCTTCCCCCTGACTTTTCAGGTTCATACGCCCCCGGAGTGGCGGATACGTAGATGGCCTGATTGACCCTCTGCTCAAACTCCCTGAATGTGAGGGGACGGTTGTCAAGGGCGGACGGCAACCGGAACCCGTGCTCTATAAGGGTCTGTTTTCTTGAACGGTCACCCGCATGCATCCCCCCGATCTGGGGAATGGTGACATGTGACTCGTCTACTACAAGCAGATAGTCATCAGGGAAATAATCTATCAGGGTAGATGGGGGGTCTCCGGGGGCTCGGCCGCTGAGGTGGCGGGAATAATTCTCGATACCATGACAGTAGCCGAATTCCCTCAGCAGCTCAAGGTCAAACCGGGTACGCTGTTCAATCCTCTGGGCCTCGATGTTCTTCCCATGTTTCAGGAAGTATTCGATCCTATCCTCAAGTTCCTCTTCTATTGACTTAAGGGCTGGTTCAAGCCTGTCTCCCGGTGTTATCCAGTGGCTGTTGGGATAGAGCGTCATCTTTGTTAATCTCTTTATCCTCTCACCTGTAAGGGTATCGAATTCATAAACGGCATCTATCTCATCGCCGAAAAACTCGACCCTTATTCCCCTGTACTGCGAAAAAGAGGGATATACCTCCACTATGTCCCCCCTCACCCTGATGTTTCCCCTTTTGAACTCCGTCTCGGACCTCTCGTACAGCATCTCCACAAGCCTCCTGATTACAGCATCCCTTTCCGTCCTCATCCCCTCCTCGACTGTCAGGTGCATGTCCATGTAATCCTCCGGTGACCCGATACCGTAAATGCACGATACAGAGGCAACGACTATCGTATCCCTCCTCTCAAGCACAGCCCTTGTTGCAGAGTGGCGCATCCTGTCGATATCGTCATTTATCATGGAGTCCTTCGCTATGTACGTATCCGACTGCGGAATATATGCCTCAGGCTGGTAATAGTCATAAAAACTGACAAAGAACTCAACTGCATTTTCCGGGAAGAGCTCCCTGAACTCGCCGTAGAGCTGTGCAGTAAGCGTCTTGTTATGGACAACCACCAGTGTGGGCCTGTTAAGGTTTGCAACGACATTTGCTATCGTGAACGTCTTTCCGGAGCCTGTAACGCCAAGGAGTACCTGGTCTTCAAAACCCTCTAAAACACCCGCTGTAAGTTCTTCTATCGCCTTTGGCTGGTCACCTTTAGGGGTGAATCCTGTTCTTAATAAAAACTTATCCATCTTTTTAGTATAATATAAATCAGGATGAAGCCGTAAAAAGTCTGAAAATGCCGTTCTTTGTCATTGCGAGCGGAGCGAAGCAATCTCTAACCGTCTGATTTTAGAAGAGATTGCTTCGTCGCTTTGCTCCTCGCAATGACAGGTGTGGGCTTTTTCTGATTTTGCTTTGCTCCTTGCAATGACAGGTTATGGACTTTTATTAAAAATAACATGCGATATATAATACTTGGTACTGCCGGACATATAGACCACGGCAAGAGCTCCCTTGTGAAGGCCCTTACAGGTGTTGACCCCGACCGCCTGAAAGAGGAGAAAGAGCGTGGTATAACCATTGAACTTGGTTTTGCCGACATACATTATCCCGACGGCCTGTGTGTGGGCATAGTGGATGTGCCGGGACATGAGCGGCTTGTCAGGAATATGCTTGCCGGTGCAGGCGGTATTGATATAGTGCTTTTAGTGATTGCTGCCGATGAGGGTGTGATGCCCCAGAGCAGGGAACACCTTGCGATATGCAACCTGCTCAACATAAAATCAGGCATTATTGTAATAACCAAGACCGACCTTGTAGAGGATGACTGGTTTGAGCTTGTCAGGGAGGAGGCGCGGGAGTTTGTTAAGGGCACCTTTCTTGATAGGGCTGAGATAGTCGGGGTATCATCAAAGACCGGCGAAAACATAGATGTCCTCAAGGAGAAGATACACCGGGTTGCCCTTAAGGTCAGCCCCAAATCAACCGGAGGCCTGTTCCGGCTCCCTATAGACAGGATATTTACCCTAAAAGGGTTTGGGACCGTGGTTACAGGAACCGCACTCTCAGGGTTACTCTCATCGGATGCCCAGGTGGAGATACTGCCGACCGGGATAAAGAGCAAGGTCAGGGGACTCCAGAGTCACGGTGAGTCAATTGAAAAGGCATATGCAGGTCAGAGGGTCGCCATCAATCTGCAGGGGGTTCAGAAGGAAGAACTGAAGAGGGGGGCTGTGGTTGTGGAGCCTGACAGATTTAAACCCACCCATGCAATAGACGCAGAATTGCTCCTCCTTAAAGATGCCCCTGTCCTGAAGAATAAATCGAGGGTGCATTTTCACCTCTCCACCTCAGAGTCCATCGGCAGGGTTATACTCTATGACCACAACGACCTGAAACCCGGTGAGCGCTCCTTCTGCCAGATAAGGCTGGAAGAGCCGGTGGTTGCGGTCTCGGGAGACAGGTTCATAATCAGGCGCTTCTCACCTGTTGTTACCATAGGCGGAGGGGTTATCCTTGATTCACAGGCAAGAAAGAGACGGAAGAAAGACGGCCTTGATGACCTGAAGATTTACAGGGACGGCGACCTTGGAGAAAAGATCGCCACAAAGGTGAGAAGATCGGGTGTCAGGGGTATGACCCGTCACCTGCTTCAGGGATGGATAAATGCCGACACGGCAGATATCGATAACGCGATAGAGAAGCTGAAAGAAGAGGGTGTGCTCGTCCGGTTTGAAGACAGACTGATCCACAGGGATATTTTTCAGGGTCTCAGGGAGAGGATTACGGATACGCTGAGCAAGTTTCATAAAAACAATCCCCTGAAGCCGGGGATGTCAAAGGAAGTCCTCAGGTCCCTCTTCGGGCTTGAACAAAGGACTTTTCAGGGGATACTTTCCATAATAGAAGAGATAGTTGTTGAGAAGGACACGGTGAGACTTGCGGACTTCACCGTGGCGGTAACCGACCGTTTTATGGAGATAAAAAAGGACGTCCTCGAACTACTGAAACGGGATGGCTTTCAGCCACTCACCAAAGAGGAGCTGTCAAAGTATTTTAACCTCAAGGTGAAGGAGATGGAGGATATACTGAAACTCATGGTACAGGAAGGCTCCATTGCAAGGATAACCGACTCGATATATCTCCTGAGGGAAAATTATGACAGGATGCTCAATCTCCTGAAAGAATATTACTCAGGGAAGGACACGATGAGTGTCGGGGAATTTCGCGACCTCCTTGGCACTACAAGGAAGTATGCCCTCCCATTTCTGGAGTATCTGGATTCAAACAAGATTACACTACGGGTTGGGGATGTAAGGAAACTCCATCCTGCCTTTAAATAAAAAACAGGACTTCACAATAATCGGTCTGATGTTCCGGCTACCCTGACTGCAAAGGACCGAAGAAATTGTAGTGAGAAAACACTCGATTGTTTATCCTCTTCTCAGGAAATCCCTGACAAGCTCCACCTCTTCCTCCCTGCTCCTGATCCTCCCCCTCAGCCTTTCCTCCAGTATTGCATTAAATATCCTTGAATAAACAGGCCCGGGCTCGATACCCATTGAGATGAGGTCTCTGCCCCTGAGTTCCGGCCTGACCTTTCTCAGTTCAAGCAGATACCTTGAGACGGCCTTCTGTATCTCCCTGTTTCCTGAAACAGCCATTGTATAGAGCAGGGTTTCAAGTGAGATGGGCTTGAGGGTAAGGTAAATCCTTACCGGATCTTTAGTCCTCAGCTCCTTTATAACCTGCCGGGCCTTTTCCATCTCATCAAGGATTATCGTCATATCCCTTGCTGGTGTTGAAAGCCTCTGAAGTGCCGCCTTCCGTTCCTCAGGACCGAGACCGGTAAGGAGCCCCATTATGTATACCCTTGAACGGTCTATCTCCTCCTCAAGGAAGAGGAGGTCAAACCATGTTAGACTCTCATGCACTGCCTCAAGGGTCTCTTCAAGGGATTCTGTAAGCCTGAGCTCAGGGTGAATAACCTGCAGAAGGCCGTATCCGGCAAGACTTTTCAGCGCCCTTACCGGATCGGTCTCCTTGAAGGTAAGGACAAGCTCGTCATAAATCCT
>CAZXDE010000081.1:0-2513 GCA_964639515.1 uncultured Thermodesulfovibrio sp. | reverse complement strand
GTCTCTACCTTTGGAAGCATGGCAGGGGCCTCGTAATACTCCGTCCTTGCAGTTGCGATATCCACTGTAAACCCGGGTACCGGCATCTTCAATCCGGCCTTTTCGGTAAACCGGAGCTTTGCCGTGTTGAACCTCTTGTGGGTAATGAGCTTGACCCCTCCAATCTGCCCGGCAAGTTTCCCGGCAAACTCGATTCCGTCACCCTCAACAACAATATCGATATCAAGGTTTTTTTCGCCCATCAGGAGGTCCCTTACCGAACCGCCAACCAGATACACGTTATAGCCAAGCCTGTCCGCCACTTCTCCGGCAGTCCTGAGTAAGGCCACTATCCCGTTTGGGAAGCGTTCAACAATCAGTCTGGATATATTCTTTCCCATGGCGGGTTTCTCTATCAGGCCCTCCTTCTGTATCCTGCTCCTGCGGAGTGTCTCCTCGTAGAGGTCCCTGAGAAGATCGGTCCTTGTAATGGCCCCGACCACCCTGCCGTTGTCAATAACAGGCATGAACCGCTGATTCTGCTCTATCATAACGGATTCCACTTCCGTTACAGGGGCCTCGGGATATGTTACCCCAGCATCAGTTGTGGCAAACTCGGATGCCCTGCTGCTGCCGAACCCGTGAAACAACGCCTTCTCCACTATCTCCCTTGAGAGAAGCCCGTAATACTTATCCCCCTTCAGTACGGGCAGGACATTAACGCCGTATCTGGTCATAATTGTCGCTGCCTTCTTTATAGTGGTCTTCCACTGGATGGATATAACAGGGGCGGTCATTATGTCCTTTGCCTGCCTCTGGGGTTTGATAGTCTCCTTTATCTTCCTGACCAGCCGTTCTTCAATCACCTCAAGGGGTTCGTCCTTAAGGGTTGCAGATGCCGCAACCGGATGCCCCCCTCCTCCAAACTCCCCGAGCACCTCTGCCACATCAAGCTCCGGCACACGGCTCCTGCCGACCATCACCACCTTGCCTTCCATTGCAAGGAGCATAAACAGGGCGTCAACGTGCTCCATATCCATAATCCTGTGGGCAAGATGCGCCACATCACCAAAGTACTCATCCCTTGATGCCTTTACGATCCTTATCCTTATGCCGTAGAGGAGCAGGTCCCTTGATGAGGCCACCAGTTCGTTCAGGAGTTTAAGTTCCGCCTTGCTCAACTCCGCCTTTATGTATTCCGATACTATATTGAGATTTGCACCATGCCTGAGGAGATAGGCCGCTGCAAGGAGGTCCCTCTCTGTTGTGGAAGGGAACCGCAGAGAGCCGGTCTCTTCGTAAATACCCAGGCAGAGAACGGTTGCATCCATAGGCGTAAGGGGGATCTTCTGCTTCTTTATCATCTCTGTAAAGATCGTTGCAGTAGCGCCTGTATCCTCAATGACCTCAACCTCGCCCCTGAGGTCGTCTTCCGTTATGGGATGGTGGTCGTAGATATGTATTTTTACCTTTCCGGAGCGGGCAATCTCCTTAAACGGGCCGAGTCTGTGGGGTTTTTTGGTATCTACGAGGATCAGACGGGTTACACGCTGAAGGTCTATCTCCCTTACTCTCTTGATCTCAAGCGGTTCAAAAGTCTGGAGGAACTCCCTGACCTTCCTCTCCTGAGAGCCCGGGAAGACGGGTATTGCCTCATGATAGATTTTTTTAGCGCCGAGCATGGAGGAAAGACAGTCAAAATCTGCATTAACATGGCAGACGATCAGGTCCATAAAGATAGGATAACCTATCCGTCCGCCTTTTTTCTGAGTTTCCTGCTTACCTTTATCCTGTCCCGCCCACTGGATTTTGCCTCGAATAATGCGGTATCGGCAAGGGTTATAAGGTCATCGTGGGTATGAATATCATGTACGGGCCAGCAGGATATACCGATGCTTGAGGTAATCCTTTCCTTTCCGATTCCCTTGAATCCGTGTTCCCTGATAAAGGTCCTCAGTCTCCCGGCCTCCTTCTCTGCACCGTCAAGCGGTGTCTGGGGAAGTAAAATAATGAACTCCTCGCCTCCGTAGCGGGCAAAGACATCGCTCTTTCGAACATGGCTCCTTACGAGTTGGGCAAACTCCCTGAGCACCATATCCCCCATCCGGTGACCATAGGTATCGTTTATCTTCTTGAAATGGTCAATATCAAGCATTATGCAGGAGATGGGATCTCCATAACGCTCGGCCCTGCTGAATTCCTCTTCCAGCCGGTGATAAAAGTACCTGATGTTGTAAACCCCTGTAAGGTAGTCTGTTATGGCGAGTCTCTCAAGCCTTGCCTTTTCATTCTCAAGCTTTTCAAAGAGAAAGGCATTATAGAGGACATTGGCGGATATATTTGCAATTGCATTGCAGAGGTTAATCTCCCTTTTGGTAAAGGCCGACCTGATCCTTGACGTCCTCAAAAAAAGTGTTCCTATAATTTCATCCCTGTAAATAATCGGAAGCACGACTATCGAACGTATACCGAGGGGTGCAATGACCGACCTTACGGATTTCATAATCGGGTCTTCCATTGCATCCTGTATCACT
>CAZXDE010000080.1:6258-7944 GCA_964639515.1 uncultured Thermodesulfovibrio sp. | reverse complement strand
GCACCCCTTGAACGGGCATCATATAGCATTACGGGCTTACCAAAGCCCGGGGCCTCGCTAAGTGTAACATTCCTGGGTATAACTGTGGAATAAACCACGTCTCCAAAGTGCTTCTTCACCTCCTGGGCCACCTGTTGCGACAGGGAGTTCCTTGAATCAAACATGGTCAGCAATATACCCTCAATCTGCAGGGCCGGGTTGTAGGAGTCCCTGACAAGATTGATTGTACGGGTAAGGAGGCCAAGCCCTTCGAGGGCATAGTACTCACACTGCACCGGAACAAGAACAGAATTGGCGGCCACAAGGGCATTGAGGGTGAGGAGACCAAGAGAGGGAGGACAATCCACTATTATATATTCAAACCTGTCTGCAATCGGCCTGAGGGCTTCCGTTAACACCGCCTCACGCTCCGGCCTGTCAACAAGTTCAACCTCAACGGCAAGGAGATCGATGGAGGAAGGGACAATGCTTAACTTCTCCACCTCTGTCCTGACTACCACCTCCCCCATCCCTGCCCTGCCCACAAAAACATCGTAGAGGGTCGACTTTAGATTGTTCCTGTCTATGCCAAGACCGCTCGAGGAATTCCCCTGCGGGTCTGCATCAATTATGAGGATATCTTTTTCTGCCAATGCAAGGGAGGCCGCAAGGTTTATTGCAGTTGTGGTCTTTCCGACCCCGCCCTTCTGATTTGCTATGGCAACAATCCTGCCCAAATTACCATCCTTTATCTCCATTGTTCCACGTGGAACATTTCAACCATCACTCCATCATCTCTAATTTTTTCAACTCAAGCTTTTTTTTCTCGGAACTCAAAGTCTTCAGCACCTTGACCCCAAGGGGGGTAATGCCGTATCCCTTCCTCTGATTGCTCGTTATCAGGTTAAGTGCCTTGAGTTTTTTCATATTATACCTGATCCTCTCAGCAGGAACCCTGAGCCTCTTTTCAAGGTCCCTGGAAGGCAGGTAATCGTATTCCCTCAGGAGTCTCAGTGTCTTTATAATCCAGGGCGTTTCGTTCTTCTGGTCATCGATGATGAGTTTTTCCTTGAGGTTGTAAAGCTCGGAGTCCTTTACGTTACCCATAGCCTTCTTGTAATTCTCGATATCCTCGCCAATATACTCAAACTCTATCCTGACAGCCCTTTCCTGCTCAAAATCAACCTTCGTTTCAGCCATCTCCTCAAACTCTTTCTGAAAGACTGCAAGAGAGTTATAGCCACACCGTTTTAATTCCTCAGGTGTTATATCCGGGAGTTTCTTAAAATCCACATCAAGCACCCTGAGAAGACCAAGATTATATGCCCTGTATATCTTGCCTCTCAGAACCCTGAGGGTATCCCAGGGCTGAAAGGTCAGGGTAATCTTACCGGTCTTTATATCGTCATGGTATTTTTTCAAAAAACGAAACATCTTCAACCTCCATTCATTGTTATAGTCCTTCTTCAGACAATCGAAGAAAGACAAATTAGTAGTTAATTATATATAATACAATATTTTACGGAAAAATTAAAGGATTTTTAGTTGGGGGACTGAATAATGCGGATTCCTTCAGGCAAGGAGCACGGATACCAGGCCGACAAGGTATATACCGTCAAAAACCCCTGCTCCGCCAATACTTAAAAAAGTTGACTTCAGTCTCCGTATTTGATGCAGCCTCAAGAGGTCGGCACCTATCAGTGTACC
>CAZXDE010000080.1:3835-6158 GCA_964639515.1 uncultured Thermodesulfovibrio sp. | reverse complement strand
TTAGCATGAATTTTTCATCTTGCCATACCCTTTAATAAAAAGTTAAAGTAAAATTTATTTTATCCAAAGGAGATTTAATGCCCATTTTTGGTGAACTCTTCTTAAGCGAGATACTTAAAAAACCAATCCTTGATTTGAAGGGAGACAACCTCGGTACTCTGAGGGATATAATAATCGTGAAGGGAGAGCCTCTCCCTGAGATGAAGTCTTTAATAGTTTCGAGGAAGAAGAAAAAATTCCTTGTACCATGGGAGACAATGAGCATATTCAACAAGAGGGTAATGGCCTCCACATTAAACAGTGATGAGCTTGCCCGGTATGAACCCTCGGATGAAGACCTGCTTGCCGTCAGAGATATCCTTGACAAACAGATAGTTGATGCCACCGGGGCAAAGGTGGTACGGGTGAATGATATAAAGCTTGAAGGCTTTGAGGGAAAGGCCATACTTGTGGCCGTAGATGTCGGAATGAGGGGAATCCTGAGGAGGCTGGGCATTGAACGGCAGGGAAACGAGTTTTTCAAACTCTTCAGGATAGAATTGCCGCATAATCTGATAAGCTGGACCTATATCCAGCCACTTGAGCCAAAACTCAAGACCATTGCACTGACGGTGCCGAGACAGATGCTTGCCAACCTGCACCCCGCGGATATTGCCGAGATTATAAGCTCCGTCTCCAGAGAGGAAGGAACGAGCCTGTTTACAGACCTTGACCTGAAGACTGCTGCCGAAACCCTTTCCGAGCTTGAGCCTGATGTTCAGGCAAGCATAATAACGGAGATGGAGCCGGAGATGGCATCGGACATAATTGAGGAGATGCCACCGGATGAGGCAGCGGATATCCTCGGAGATCTGCCGACGGAAAAGATGAAGGCCCTCCTTGAAAGTTTAGACCAGGAAGATGCAGAGGATATACAGGAGCTCCTGGAACATGAAGAGGATACCGCAGGGGGCCTGATGACAAATGAGTTCATTGCCTATGAACCGGAGATCAAGGTCTCCGAGGCCATTGAGAGGTTCAAGAGAGACGCTGCCGAAATAGAGACAATATATTATATATACATAATCGACCCCGACGAGAAGTTGATCGGCGTCCTTTCCCTCAGGGAGCTCATCCTTGCAGATCCGGGGAAAACCCTTTCGGAGATAATGGTCACAAACCTGAAGACCCTCAAGCCTGAGGATAACGAAAATGTAGTGGCAGCAGCCATATCAAAGTATAACCTCGCAGCAATACCGGTTGTCGACAATGATAATGAGCTGCTCGGTATTGTCACAATGGATGACATTATAGACAGGATACTGCCGCCAAAGGCAAAGCGAAAGCGTAAAAAGGTCTGAATCAGTCACCTGTCGTCAGTCACTGGTCACTCCGTACCTTGCACTTTCCCGGTACAAATCGTTTCTGAACGAACTAATGACAAATGATGCCGTAGGCAAAACATGAAAAGATATTTTATAAAGATAGCTCTCTTTTTCTCTGTGTTTGGTCCCGGGATAATCACCGCCAACATTGACAACGACGCCAGCGGAATTACCACTTACTCTGTTGCCGGCGCAAGGTTTGGCTATGCACTCCTGTGGACACTCATTCCAACCACTGTCTCGCTGATAGTCGTGCAGGAGATGATCGCCAGAATGGGCGTTGTTACCGGCAAGGGGCTCTCGGATCTTATCAGGGAAAACTTTGGGGTAAAAGTCACCTTTTACATGATGTTGGGACTCTTTGTTGCAAACCTCGGCACAACAATTGCCAATCTTGCCGGCTGGGCTGCAAGTATGGAGATTCTTGGATTCAGCAAGTATGCAATGGTACCAGTTGGCTCAATAGCCATATGGTTACTTGTCACAAAGGGTACATACCGTACGGTTGAGAGGGTCCTTCTTCTGGCATGTATCGTTTACATCGGCTATGTGGTATCCGGGATCATGGCAAAACCGGACTGGTCCCTTGTATTTAAGAGACTGGTAGTACCTGAAATCAAGGCAGACCCTGAGTACATCATGTTGACAATAGCAATAATCGGCACAACCATCACACCCTGGATGCAGTTCTACCTCCAGTCCTCTATTGCTGAAAAAGGTATTAAAAAGAAGGACTACGGGGCTTCAAGACTGGATGTGGTGCTGGGGTGCGGTATCACGGAAATAGTATCCTTCTTTATAATTGTTACCTGTGCCACTGTCCTCTTCCCGGCTCACATAAGGATTAATGAGGCAAGCGAGGCAGCCATGGCACTAAAACCCTTTGCAGGCAGGTTTTCATCCCTTATCTTTGCAGTAAGCCTTGCAAATGCCTCATTGCTTGGAGCAATTATCGTCCC
>CAZXDE010000080.1:0-3735 GCA_964639515.1 uncultured Thermodesulfovibrio sp. | reverse complement strand
TTGTTTATTTTTGTGTTATAATTTCAGCATTGAGGGGGAAGTAATTGCCCGTCAGTCAATTCAACCAATCCGACCAGGTATAAACCTGCAATACAAAAGGACTCAGACAAGAAGTCAATAAGGAGAACAATATTCCCTTTTATGTCGCTACCCCTTTAAGCAGTATTGATTTCAGCATCCCCTCCGGGGAGGAGATACCGATAGAGGAACGCCCTGCTGAAGAGGTAACACACATATATGGTCACCCGGTTGCACCGAAAGGAGTCAGGGTTATCAATATGGCCTTTGACGTTACTCCTGCAAGGTATATCAGTGCTATAATCACTGAAAAGGGGGTTTTCAGACCCGGGGACTTAAAAAAACTGATGCTCAAAGGAGTGAATCTCTCAGAGTTGAGACTAAAACCTTGACTTTAGACTCAATTATCCCCTATCATGTCAACTGTATGCTATATATAACAAATTTTACAGATACCCCTGATAAAAAGGTATGCCAGAACTAATCTGTGATGTAAACACCGTCTTTTCCACTTATTCAGGAGAACTTGGCAAGGTAGAAACCGAACTCCTGAATCTGTTCAATAGTTCAGCTCTAATGATACCCTCCATCGGAGGCCATGTTGTTCGAAGCGGGGGCAAGAGACTCCGTCCGCTTTTCCTTGTACTCAGTGCGGAATTATGTGACTACAGAGGGCACCCCCGGATTATTCTTGCAAGTGTCATTGAGGCTATCCACACGGCATCGTTACTTCACGATGATGTGGTTGACAGCGCAGAATTAAGGAGGGGCAGACCAACGGCACACTCTATCTGGGGCAATCAGGTAGTGGTCCTTGTAGGTGATTTCCTGTACTCCAACGCCTTAAGAATAGCCGTCAACCAGGAGAATCAGAAGATTATGGAGGCACTTTCAGAAGCAACTGCCAGGATGACGGAAGGAGAACTGCTTCAGTTGAGCCGGATCGCCGATCCGGAGATCAAGGAGGGAGAATACCTGCAGATAATATCGGCCAAGACAGGGGCACTTATCTCCGCTGCGTGCAGGATCGGGGCTATACTCGGTAATAAAGATAGCCGATATGTAGAGGCCCTGTCCAGATTTGGAATGAAAACCGGGATGGCCTTTCAGATGATGGATGACATCCTGGATTACATGGCCGTGGAATCAAGGCTTGGCAAGAGACCCGGCAAAGACCTTGAAGAAGGAAAGATAACCATGCCCCTGATATACCTCCTGCAGGTATGCAACAAAGAGGAGAAGAGGGAAGTGAAAGAGATAGTGACCGGCATGGGCGTGGATCAAGGAAGTGACGGCAGCCTGGCAAGACTTGGTTTCCTTTTCCAAAAATATAACACAATTGAAGAATCAATGAATCGCGCCAAGGGCCTTGTACAGGAGGCAAAAGAGTCACTTGAGGTCTTTGCTTCCTCTCCCGCCAGTGAGGCACTTTTCCGCCTTGCTGATTATGCCCTGTTCAGGAGCAGCTAATGCATCCCCTTGTATCACTTGGCAAAAAGGCTGTAGAGGAGTATGTCAAACACGGGCATGTTATTAATGCACCAGCGGAGCTAATACCGGAGATGCTGGAAAGGGCAGGGGTATTTGTATCGCTGAAAAAAGACGGACAACTCAGGGGATGTATCGGCACGTTTGCTCCCACAACGGTAAATGTAGCAGCGGAGATAATCAAGAACGCAATTGCCGCCGCCACTCAGGACCCGCGGTTTGCCCCTGTTGATGAAGAGGAATTGGAGACACTCACTTACTCGGTTGACGTATTGTCGGAACCCGAACAGGTAACGGATTTAAAACAGCTTGACCCCGAAAAGTACGGTGTTATTGTCGTTAAAGGGTTGCAGAAGGGTCTTCTCCTGCCGGATCTTGAGGGAGTTACAACTGCAGACGAACAGTTGAGGATAGCCAGAATAAAAGCCGGAATATCTCCTCATGATGAGGAGTGCGTAATTTACCGCTTTAAAGTCAAAAGATACCATTGAACGAAAAGACCAGGCTTGAACAGGAACTTGAGAGGGTTCAGAATAAGGGGAAACAATGGAGAGGCATAGTTGTGCTGCTCTTCGTCCTTTTACTGCTTGCCACCCTGTATATAGTCAATCTCCGGCAAAAGCTCTATGATGCCCATGAGATGATCAGGGCGTTAAACCTCAAAACCGAGACACTTGGGCTTGAAATAGAGACCTTAAAACTTGACACCGCAAGATGTTCGGATGCCTTAACCGTTCCGGAAGAGGCGGGGAAAGAGAAACAGGGACTCAATTTAATCCCGGAAGGCCCTGAAAAAACAATTGGAGAATCGAAGGACCTTCAACCTTAACTTGTTGAATTTTCAAGAAAAATGGGCACTGAAGAGGCTGATTTTCGCAAAGAGGTAAATGGGTTACATGCAAGGCTCGGTAGCCTGAATCCATATGAGTTATTAGGTATCCCGCCGGGTGCTGATACGGAAACCCTGAAACGCAGCTATTACAGAATGGCCCGCCGGTTTCACCCGGACCGTTATTACAGCTCTGCACAGGACGAACTGAGGCATAAATTAACAGACCTCTTTGATGCCATAAGCAGGGCATATGAAACCCTCAAGCAAGGGGTGCCCGGCGAGGAGGCTCCCTCCAGGACAGACTCATCTGAAGCAGAGCTTCCGGCACACCTGAAGGAGGATCAGGCTGAGGAACAATACCGGAGAGGAGTCCGTGAATACAAGGCCGGTAATTACTGGCAGGCTATTGATGCATTTGGATGGGCAACGCGGCTGAATCCGAAAAAACCCAAATACCGGAGCCGCCTCTCTCTTGCACTGACAAAAATCCCGGGAAGACTCAAACAGGCTGAAGAGGCAATTCTTGAGGCAATAAAACTGGAACCTTTCAGGGCCGATCACTATGCCCGGCTCGGACGCATATATCTCAAGGCCGGGCTAAAAAAACGTGCAAGGACGCACTTCGAAAAGGCCCTCAAGTTTGACTCCGGAAATGAAGAAGCATTAAAGGGGCTTGAAGAGCTTGAGTCGCTCAGTTAAAATTCAGGAAAGACCTTGATAGTCAGCGTCTCCGAACCGTTAACCTGACAGCTTGCAGCCAAAATTCCACCTTCTATGTATTCAAGGTGAAAATCTCCATATCCCTGGGCCACAAGACTTTTTGCATTAGCAGGACAGCCCTCTTCACACCCAACAACTCCTCTGGCCATTTTTGGAAGCAGACCCTCAAGATTCAGACCCTCCAGTTGCAGCCTCTTCCTGTCCGCAAAGTCCCTTATCTGCGCTATCACAGCGGCTGTATCCATATGGAAGGGGTTTTCTACAGTTATTGAAAGAGATTCTCGCTCAATAGTGACTTCTATATCCATTATCCCTCCTTTTCATAAGCAACCTCCTGTCTTTGTAATAAACTTTGTCCCCTGCCCTTCATCAGGCAACGGTCACCTTATAAGAAAGAAACTCGTTTACCTCTTTCAGTATCTCCTCAACAGGAGGGATATCTTTAAACCATTCCCTGCCTGTAATCTCATTTGTGCATGCAGTATATACCATTGAGATCAATGCCCGGAGCCTTGGGGGAAGGGGGACGGGACTTTCTTTAACGAGTTCCTTCCACCTCATCCTGTCCCTTTCCTTAGCCTCCTCAACTGCATGGTACCACGGTGTATTCCGGTAATAAATTCTTGCAATCTCCTTGCTCACGGGAATCCCCTTATATGTGAACCTGCACTCGTCAA
>CAZXDE010000079.1:0-8084 GCA_964639515.1 uncultured Thermodesulfovibrio sp. | reverse complement strand
TAAAAGCTTATCTGTGAATAACGAAGTCAGCTATATGGCAATAATGACTTTATCGTCTTCTCCTGAGTCTTGTCCACAAGTGTACCCGTCCTCAAATTCCTCATCCTTTTTCCGGGTTTACCGGTCAGGAGATGGCTTTTATTGGCCTTCCATCTTTTGACCTTACCCGTACCTGTAACCTTAAACCTCTTAGCCGCCCCTCTGTGAGTCTTTATCTTTGGCATCCACTTCCTCCTGTCTTAAGTTTTAAGCTGTATGTTCAAGTAATATAACGTCTAATGAAAAAAGTCTACTTCGGTGCCACTATCATTGTAATACTTTTGCCTTCAAGCCTCGGCCTGTTCTCTATATTATACTTATCATCAAGCTTCTCTATAATCCTGTGAAAAACCTTCATACCAAGCTCGGGCCTGACGATCTCCCTTCCCCTGAAGAACATTGTCACCTTGGCCTTGTTCCCGGCTTCAAGGAACCGGACGATATGTTTTATCTTTAACTCCAGATCATTCTTATCTATCTGAGGCCTTACCTTTACCTCTTTGACTTCTATGGTCTTGCGATGGGTATGTTTTTTACTCTGCTGATACTTAAACTTCCCGTAGTCCATTATCCTGCAGACAGGGGGTTTTGCATTTGACGCTACTTCTACGAGATCCAGGCCCCTCTCCTCTGCAATCTTCAGGGCTTCCCGCAGTGGAACAATGCCAAGCTGTGCGCCATCGGCATCTATCAGCCTTACCTCTCTTGCCCGGATCCTCTTGTTTACTCTGTATTCCTGTGCTATAACTACACCTCCTGGTTTTATGGCTGCAAGTTGCAAGTCCTGGATTTTTGGGTTATAATTCTCAGGCTATGTGCTTGTAACCCCTGCCATCTGTAACCTGATTCATTGATTCTACAATTTCGAGGTCAGACTCCTTGACTCTATTTCCTCTCTTATCCAGATAATCAGCTCCGCAAGTCCATAGGGGCCAACGTTATCGCCTCCACGTTTTCTGACGGTCAGTTTATCGGATTCAACCTCTCTGTCGCCTATTATAACCAAATAAGGTATCTTTCTGACAGTGGCATGACGTACCTTGTACCCGACTTTCTCATTCTCAAAAAGGGCCTCACATCGTATACCTGCATTTTTCAGACCTTTTAAAACACTTTCGGCATAGCTGATATGCCTGTCCGCCACAGTTATTATACCAATCTGCACAGGAGAAAGCCAGAGGGGAAAGGCCCCGGCATAATGCTCAATAAGGATACCAAAGAACCTCTCAAGTGAGCCCATCAATGCCCGATGAATCATTATCGGCTGATGCTCTCTGCCATCACCCCCCCTGTAGGTGATATCAAACCTCTCGGGGATATTAAAATCAACCTGTATGGTACTGCACTGCCAGGGTCTGCCAAGTGAATCCTTAACCTTTATATCGATTTTCGGCCCATAAAAGACACCTTCTCCAGGGTCTATTTCATAATTGAGTCCTTTATCTTCAAGGGCAACCTTCAGTGCATTGGTGGCACGTTCCCAGTTGTCCGGTGTACCGACAAACTTTTCAGGCCTTGTCGACAGGTAGATATCGTAGGTCTCAAACCCAAAGGTTTTCAGTATAAAGAGGGTAAAATCAAGCACCCGCTTAATCTCCTCTTCCATCTGATCTTCCATACAGAAGATATGCGCATCATCCTGAGTAAAACCCCTCACCCTGAATAGTCCGTGAAGGACCCCTGAGCGCTCATATCTGTAAACAGTACCAAGCTCTGCATACCTGATAGGAAGCTCCCTGTAGCTCCTGAGGGCACTCTTGTATATATAGATATGGAAAGGACAATTCATGGGTTTTATCTCATAATCAGCCCCTTCCACCTCCATCGGAGAATACATGTTCTCACGGTAGAAATCCCAGTGTCCGCTCTTCTCCCACAGATTCAGCTTTGCCATGTGTGGGGTATAAAGGAGTTTATAATCATCCTTCAGATGCTCATCACGCCAGAAATCCTCAATAGTCTTTCTTATAATTGCACCATTTGGATGCCAGAGGATAAGACCGGGACCTATCTCTTCATTTATACTGAAGAGGTCCAGCTCCCTGCCAAGCCTGCGGTGGTCACGCTTTTTAACCTCTTCAAGAAAGTTCAGGTATTCCTTCAGTCTCTTCCGGTCTTCAAAGGCAGTCCCGTAAATCCGCTGAAGCATCCTGTTCTTCTCGTCACCCCTCCAGTAGGCACCGGCAATGCTCAGGAGTTTAAAGGCCCTGATATATCCTGTTGACGGAAGATGCGGCCCCCTGCAGAGGTCTGTAAACCCACCTTCTTCATAAATGGAGACCTCATTGTCCTCTATCTCCCGAAGGATTTCAACCTTGTACGGCTCACCCATCTTCTCAAAGAGTTCAATAGCCTCATCCCTCGGCAGCACCTTTTTGATAAAAGGGCTGTCCCTGTCGATGATCTCCTTCATCTTCTCCTCAATCCTCGGCAGGTCTTCAGGAGTAAAAGGTCTCGCTATATCAAAATCATAATAAAAACCCTCTTCCGTAGAAGGACCAATGGATACCTTTGCCTCGGGGAAAAGTTCCTTCACGGCATGGGCCATCACATGGGATGTGCTGTGCCTTAGTATAGCGACACCCTCCCTGGAACCAGGGGTTACAGGCTCAATTGTAACATCGTCAGACAAGGATTCAGCCTCTCTGATATCCAGAACAGTGGAATCAAATCTTATGGCAATGGCTCCAAGTTCCTTTAACACACCCGTCACCTTATCCCTTGAAAACTCTTTAACCTCTTTACTGGTTCTTATCCTGATAACAACCTCCGAAATACTTGAATCCCTCAACAGTTCCCCCGTTGCAGCCGGAAACTGCGGGATTAGCTTAACCCGTCTTCTATCGATAGGAATTATACAGGATTCCCCGCTATGTTTGCAATTTATCGTCCTGACGCGAGAGATGGAATGATGGAGTTCATTTTCCACTTGACAACAATAATTCTTATCTGATACCATCTCTTTAGTAAGAATGATTCTAATGAGGAGGAGCGCAGATAGACAGGCACAGAGAGACAGGGTTCAAGCTGACCCCACAGAGGCTGGCCATACTTGAATACCTCGACGGCAACACGAGCCATCCCGCTGCAGAGGACATTTACAGGGAGGTAAAAAAGAGGTTTCCTACTATGTCCCTTGCAACGGTTTACAATACCCTTGAGGCACTGAAGAGGCGTGGAGGGGTTCTTGAGCTCACAATTGACCCTGAAAGAAAGCATTATGACCCGAATACTGAGCCACATCACCATCTTATCTGCCTGAATTGTAAAAAGATCGTTGATGTGCATAAAGACTTTAAGATAAATATCCCTGCGGATCAGAAGCAGGGATTTAAAGTAACAGGAAACCATATAGAGTTTTACGGCATATGTCCTGAATGCATAAAGAAAGGAGGTCTTGATATGGCAGTCTTTAAGTGTGAAAGCTGCGGGGCCACAAAAGAAGGCAGGTGCAAGCCGAAAAAATGCCCCAAGTGCGGTGACACAGGCACAATGAAAAAAGAAGGATAGTAGGGGCGGGGTCTCCCCGCCCACTCTCTGAAAAATTAAAAAAAGAGGAGAAGGGGGATTAAGAAATGAAGCGTAACCGTTTGGGAGCACTCATCTTTTTTCTGATGATTTTTGTAGTTTCACAGACATATGCCTCAGATATCCGGGAGCGGGCAAACAAGACATTCAAACCGATTCCTGAAACAGCCCCTGCCATCAAGGGAAACCCGGCAACTGCGATTAAGGTAGAGCTGGGCAAGATGCTCTATTTTGAGCCGAGGCTTTCAGCCAGCGCCCTGATAAGTTGTAACACCTGCCATAACGTCGGCATGGGAGGCATGGACTATCAGGAGACATCCATAGGACACGGCTGGCATAAGGGGCCACGGAACGCACCCACGGTGCTGAACTCCGTGTTTAACATAGCCCAGTTCTGGGATGGCCGGGCAAAAGACCTCAGGGAACAGGCCAAAGGCCCTGTGCAGGCATCCGTTGAGATGAACAGCACACCTGAAAGGGTTATAAAAACCCTCAAAAGTATGCCTGAATATATCAGGATATTTAAAAAGGCTTTTCCTGCCGAGAAAGAGCCTGTAACATTTGATAACATGGCAAAGGCCATTGAGGTATTTGAGGCAACATTACTCACGCCTGACTCCCGTTTCGACAAATACCTTAAAGGTGACAAAAACGCCCTCAGCAAGACGGAGAAAACGGGTCTGGGACTCTTTATGGATAAAGGCTGCTCCATCTGTCACGGTGGTATCAACATGGGTGGACAGGGTTATTACTCCTTCGGCGTAGTTGAAAGACCGGAGGCGGAGATTCTTCAGGGCGATAAGGGCCGGTTCAAGGTAACCCACGTAAAATCGGACGAATATGTTTTCAAGGCGCCCTCTTTAAGGAATATAGAGATAACGCCGCCCTATTTTCACTCAGGACAAGTCTGGGATCTGAAGGAAGCCATAATCATCATGGGCTCTGCCCAGTTAGGCATACAACTCACGGATTCAGAAGCAAATAAAATTGTTTCTTTTTTAAAGACAACGACCGGGGTTCAGCCAAAAATTGAATACCCTATACTGCCTGCTCCTACGGCAGATACACCGAGGCCAAAACTGGATTAACCTCAAACAGGGTCTATACAGTAAAAAACAGTATCTGAGAGATAGAAATATTTAGTTGAAGGTTGAATATTTCTGTGTTACAATGGGCTTATCAAAAATCTGAAACGGAGGAGTTTACCAATGAAGGCTGTTGAGATTAAACCTGACATTTACTGGGTCGGAGCTATTGACTGGGCAGTAAGGGACTTTCATGGCTATGTAACGCCAAACGGAACAACTTACAACAACTATCTGATTCTCGACTCTGAGGTTACCCTGATCGACACCGTAAAGCACGACTTTGCCGATATCGGGATAGGGAATATCAGGGAGCTGACGGAACCGTCAAAAATCAGGAACATAGTAATCAACCATATAGAGAACGACCATCTAACTGCGCTTGGCAGGGTGATGGAGCTGGCCCCTGAAGCCACCATCTATATAACAGACCGCGGCAAAAAGGGGATGGACAGGTTTTTTGACACCTCAAAATGGAATATAAAGATTGTAAAGACCGGCGATGAGCTCAAGACCGGAAAGTACACCCTTCAGTTCATTGAAACACCGATGTTGCACTGGCCGGACTCCATGATGACCTATGTAAAAGAGGCAAAGCTCCTTATCTCACAGGATGCCTTTGGTCAGCACATCGCATCAACCGCAAGGTTTGATGATGATTTTATCGATTGCTCATCTCACACAGAGCTTGAAACTTCTGTAGTCGATTACTATGCAAACATCCTGATGCCCTTTGGCACACTTATAAAGTCAAAGATTGCGCAGATTCAGAAGCTTGGGCTGGAGATTGATATGATAGCCCCTGACCACGGGATTATCTGGAGAAGGGACCCTCAAAAAGTACTACGGATGTATCTTGAGATGGCAGAAGGCAAGGCAGAGCTCAGGGTGGCAATAATTTACGACACCATGTGGCACAGCACGGAGCAGATGACACTGCCCATCACGCAGGGCATTATGGACGAAGGGGTTGGTTGCAAGGTTATCAAGTTGAGGGCAACACCGATGAGTGTTGCCATAAAGGAATTCTGGATGTCGAGAGGTTGTCTTGTAGGTTCACCCACTCTGAACAATGAGGCATTCCCGTCTGTTGCGGAATTTATCTATCACCTCAGGGGATTGAGACCAAAGGACAGGATTACGGGTGCCTTCGGAAGTTATGGCTGGGGCGGTGGTGCGGTAAAGTGGATTTATAACGAATTCAAGAACATGAAACTTGAAACCGTGGAACCGGGGATAGAGATACTTTACAAACCATCAAAAGAAGATGAAGAAAAATGCTATGACTTTGGCCGTGACTTTGCCCGAAGGGTAAAAGAATACCACAAAAACTATGAGTAGAGGAGGGGACTCCATATGTACAAATGCAGTGTGTGCGGTTATATTTACGACGATGCAAAAGAGGAAATGCCATTTTCAGAGCTGCCCGATGACTGGGCATGCCCTGTATGCAATGCACCCAAGGAGGCCTTTGAGCCGGTCTAAAAACAGTATTTTTACACAAGGAGGTACAGCGATGTCTGAAAAAAGTTTTTTTTGCGGAATAAACAGGCCTCAGGATCCTGCAAACATGACGGACCTGGAAAAAAAACATACCCCGGGAATCGATTGTCCTGATACGGTAAAGGCCGGGGAGCCCTTCCGGGTAGGTATTAAGGTTGGAGAGATGCCCCATGTGATGGATGAAGGACATCACATACAGTGGATCGATGTATATTCCGGTGAGAATTTTAATGCAAGGATCGATTTGACCCCTGTATTCACAAGACCCGAGGTAACCGTGACACTCCACAAGAGTGGTAAGCACAGAACATCCACGTTAAGGGTTATTGAAAGGTGCAATCTTCATGGAGAGTGGGAGGCAACAAAGGAAATAACCGTCACTGAATAAAAGAAACAGGAGGGACAAACCATGGAAGATGTGTGCTGTTGTTTAAAGGTCGGACAGGATGTGCCGGATTTCGGTATCGAAACCTTTGAGCCCTCAAAAGGGGATTTCGGAGAGTTCAGCCTCGAGGCACATAAGGCAAACAAAAAATGGACAATCCTGTTCTTTTATCCGGCAGACTTCACCTTTGTCTGAGCTACGGAGTTTGCTGCTCTGGCAGAGCAGTACGAAAGATTCAGCAAGATGGGTGCTGAGGTAGTTACCGTCAGCACCGACACAAAATTTGTGCATCTTGCATGGCAAAGAGCAGAGAAGATGCTGGAGAACGTCAGGTACCCGATGGGCTCAGACGCAACGGGAAACCTCTCAAGTCTGTTTGGTGTGTATGATGAAGAAACCGGACTTGCATTAAGGGGGACTTTTATCATCAGTCCCGAGGGAAAACTCCTTAATTCAGAGGTCAACTTCTATAACCTGGGCAGGAATATCGATGAGTTGATGCGGAAGTTCAAGGCGAACCTGCACCTTGCAAAGAATACAAACAAAGTTTGTCCATCGAAATGGAAGGACGAAGGGGACAAGACACTTACACCATCAGCAAAGCTGGTTGGTAAGGTCTACGAGGCATTGAACTAAGGAGGGAACTGAGATGGCTGTCAGAAATACAGGAGAAAAGTACAAGTGCAATGTTTGCGGCAATGAGGTTGTGGTTACAAAGGTCGGGGGCGGTGAACTGGTCTGCTGTGGCCAGCCCATGGAATTGACTGAAGAAGGATAGTGAGAGGAAACTTGCGAGTTATTACAATTCTTGGAAGTCCGAGAACGGAAGGAAATACCGAACTCCTGCTGAAAGAGAGTATAAGGGCAATTGAAGAAGAGGGTCACTCAGTGACCCTCTTCAGGCCCTCACAAATGGAGCTTTCACCCTGTCTTAACTGTGGTGCCTGTGAAGAAACCGGGGAGTGCGTAATAAATGACGACATGAACGAGGTCTACAGGGCAATCCGTGAAGGAGACCGTTTTATCCTTGCCTCACCTATCTTCTTCTTTGGCCTTACCGCACAGGTCAAGGCCCTTATTGACAGATGCCAGTCCTTCTGGTGCGAAAAATACCTGCTGAAAAGACCAATCTCTGAAAAACCATTCGGCAGAAAAGGATTACTTCTGATGGTTGGAGGCATGAAAAAAGAGACCGGGTTCAGGTGCGGCGATGCCACGGCAACCGCCTTTTTCAGGAGTACAAGTGTCCCGGAACACGAAACCCTCTTTTATCCCGGCATCGACGCCAAAGGAGCCGTCAGGGAACACCCCACGGCCCTGAAAGAGGCTTATGAGGCAGCAAAGAGGTTGGTTCACTGAGGCCCCCGCTCTTAAAGTCGACTTCAGCAGCTTGTCAGGTCATATTTCTCCAGGAAACCATCAGGAATATCAGAATGTTTTCTTCCCGACAGACCAAAATAGTACAACGGCTTACCATCCATCGACATTCTGTGGCGGTAGCGTTCCAAATGGTAAATATCCAGATACTTTGAAAATATCAGTTC
>CAZXDE010000078.1:0-8370 GCA_964639515.1 uncultured Thermodesulfovibrio sp. | reverse complement strand
CTCAACTCCTCAACTCCTCAACTCCTCAACTCCTCAACTCCTCAACTCCTCAACTCTCCAACTCTCCAACTCTCCAACTCTCCAACTCTCCAATCCTCCATGTTTCCCCGATAGCACTGGGAACATGGTGCCGGAGGCGGGATTCGAACCCGCACGGGCTGAAGCCCAGTGGATTTTGAGTCCACCGCGTCTGCCATTCCACCACTCCGGCATATTGATTATCTGTCATTAGTCCATTTTCAGTGACCGGAGTCCAATGAATTGAATATTGAAATAATTTAACTTGTTCTCATCCCTGCTGCCTGGACCATGTTTATAAAGTTTTCCACAGAACGGTCATAACTCCTTTCATAGGACTCATGAAAGAAACAGGCCGGTAACTCTCCATTCCGTCTGTGATAGAGGAGACATTCACAACACTTTCCCTTCCTTGGGCATGACCCATATGAGCAGTTGCATTTCTTTAGATTAGCCGTCTTGATACATTCCATTACGTACACCCCGTTTTAAAATTACCTCTATTATACAAAAAATCATGATTCTTTCGTAAAGAAGTTAAAAAACAGTATTGTGTTTTAAAAGCCCCCCTTTACATCCTTGGACAAAGTTTGTGAAAAGATTATATTATTAAGTATGGGCACAAATAGGGACAAACTGATAACCCTGAATGAACTGACGGAAAAGATACTCTCTTATTCCCCTGATGCGGATATATCTCTTCTTAGAAAGGCCTATTATTTTTCACATGAGGCACATTGCAGCCAGACAAGGAAAGAGGGCAGTCCCTACATAGGGCACCCACTTTCGGTTGCATTAATGCTTGCAGACATGCATCTGGATGTAATGACAATTATTGCGGGTCTTCTTCATGATACGGTAGAGGATACGGAAACAAAACTGCAGGACATCAAGGAAATATTTGGTGAAGAGGTTGCCTTCCTGGTGGGCTCTTTGACAAAGCTTGCCAAGATACAGTTTCAGACAAGGGAAGATGCACAGGCAGAGAACTTCAGGAGGATGTTCCTTGCCATGGCAGAGGATATAAGGGTGATCCTTATAAAGTTTGCCGACAGATTACATAATATCAAGACCCTACAGCATCTTCCGCCTAACAGACAGAAAAGAATCGCACAGGAGACCATTGATATTTACGCACCTCTTGCCAACAGGTTGGGTATCGGCTGGATGAGGATAGAGTTTGAGGATATGAGTTTTAAATACCTGATGCCGGATATATACAGGGATCTCCTTAAAAAAGTAGCAAAGAGACGGGAGGCACAGAAAGGCTATATTAATGAAGTAGCAGAGCAGATAGAGGAGAAGTTGAAAAACTTTGATATTCCTGCTGAAGTGTCCGGCAGGGTCAAACACCTCTATGGTATTTACAGAAAGATGCAGATACAGAGGATACCCTTTGAGCAATTATACGATGTGCTGGGGCTGAGGATAATTACAGACACAAAGAACCATTGCTACGAGGTACTGGGGATAATTCACTCACTCTGGACCCCGATCCCCGGAAGGTTTAAGGATTATATAGCCCTCCCAAAGTCCAATATGTACCAGTCCCTGCACACCTCGGTAATCGGGCCCAAAGGCGAGAGGGTTGAGTTTCAGATCAGGACCCGGGAGATGCACAGGATAGCTGAAGAGGGCATAGCCGCCCACTGGATGTACAAGGAAGAGGGAAGGGTGCTGCAGAAGGATGCAAAATACATCAAGTGGCTGAGGGAGTTGATCCAGTCTCAAAAAGACCTCCACGATGCAAAGGAATTCCTCGATGTTGTCAAGGGCGAGGTTGTCCCCGAGGTAGTATATGTATTTACCCCGGGAGGTGAAATAAAAGAGCTTCCGGCAGGATCGACCCCGGTGGACTTTGCCTATGGCATTCACACGGAGGTTGGTCATAAGTGTGTGGGGGCAAAGATTAACGGAAGGATAGTGCCGTTGAGATATCAGTTGCAGAGTGGTGATACAGTTGAGATAATTACATCACCCTCCCATGGCCCGAGCAGGGATTGGCTGAAATTTGTGGTAACCCAGAGGGCTAAAAGCAGGGTAAAACAATGGATAAAGGCTGAGGAGAGAAAGCAGAGTCTGGAGCTTGGCAACAAGATACTGGAGACGACCTTCAGAAAGAGGGGGCTTAGTCCGACCATCATCAAGTCACATGAAATGGATGAAGTCGCCGGGTCATTCAGTATGAGGAACAAGGAAGACCTGATCGTCTCCATCGGATATGGCACGGTCTCTGCACAGCAGGTGGCCAACAGGTTGCAGCCCGAAAAGAAAGAAGAAACAACGGCAGAGGAACTGTTACTGAAGAAACCTCTCAAGAAGACCAGGGAGATGGGAGGGATTACCATAAAAGGGGTGGATAATATCCTCTATCATACGGCACATTGCTGTTACCCTGTGCCGGGTGACCATTTGATCGGGTTTGTAACGCGTGGCAAGGGAGTGACAATACACCGCCAGGATTGTGCTAACCTCGAACGTTTGGCTGTTGACGATGCAAGACTTGTCAAGGTTGACTGGACTTCCTCCGAGGACAGCACCTCGCTGACAAAGCTTAACGTTGAGACAATGGACCAGCCGGGAATGCTTGCGAATCTCAGTGCCCTCTTCTCTTCCCTGAACGTCAATATCACCCATCTCGAGGCCACCTCAACTCAGGATGGCAGGGCCCGTTTTACATTCTTTATACAGGCAAAGGATAAATCACAGCTTTCAAAACTTACCCAGAAGATAGCATCAACAGAGGGGGTGCTCAGGGTGAGGCGATAGCATAGCGATTGACTTATTTGTAATAGTTCAGTCCCCCCTCCCCCTAACCCCCTCCCGCCAGGGGAGGGGGGACTTGGTAGTGCGTTCCTCTGTTCCCTCCCCCTTGACGGGGGAGGGTTAGGGTGGGGGTGAACTATTACATTTATTTTAAGTCTTTATATCGGAAAACAATCCCGCACTGAGGTATCTCTCCCCCCTGTCCGGCAGGATTACGACTATCTTTTTCCCACTGCCAAGCCGTGCGGCAACCTTGAGTGCTGCCCACATGGCTGCACCGGAAGAGACCCCGGTGAGCAGACCTTCCTTCAGTGCCAATTGCCTGGACATCCTGTAAGCATCATCGTCAGTTACAGGGATAACCTCATCGTATATCTTTGGGTTGAGCACGCCGGAGAAGAAGCCGGCCCCTATTCCATCGATCTTGTGGGCTCCTGGTTCCCCTCCTGAAAGGACTGCTGATGCCGCCGGCTCAACCGCTGTGATATGACAATCCCTGCGTTTTTCCTTAAGCACCTCACCAACTCCTGTTATGGTCCCCCCTGTGCCGATACCTGCAACAAAGGCATCCGGTACTCTGCCCAGGTCTCTGATTATCTCAGGGGCCGTGGTCTTTCTGTGGGCGTCAGGATTTGCCGGATTTTCAAACTGCTGAGGCATAAAATAGCGATCCCTGTTTTTAAGGTATAGCTCCTCAGCCTTTTCCACAGCCCCCATCATCCCCTTTGAGCCCTCGGTCAGTATCAGCTCTGCTCCAAAAGCCTGAAGGAGCTGCCTCCTCTCAAGGGTCATGCTTTCAGACATGGTGAGGATGAGTCTGTACCCTTTAACTGCGGCCACCACTGCAAGGCCAATCCCGGTATTTCCACTCGTAGGCTCTATAATGGTTCCGCCTTTCTTTAATTTTCCTTCCTTCTCTGCCGTCTCGATCATATTCAATGCAATCCTGTCCTTTACCGACCCACCCGGATTAAACCCTTCAAGTTTTGCATATACCTCAGCATCCCCCTCTCCTGCAAGCCGGTTGATTCTTACGAGGGGGGTATTACCTATAAGAGCCAGAATGTTTTTATAAGTTTTCATTGTCTCTCTATCTTCTCCTTATTATTTAGAGTCTGTGTATAAACTACAGTCATTTGTCATTCCCGCAAGTGAAGCGAGTCGGGAATCCTTCTTGAATAACGATTCCGGACATTCATCCTTCGTAATACTACGGAGAACAGGAGCCGGAATGACAGAAAACAGCAAGTATTCGACTTTATACATAGACTCTATTTAGATCGCTGCTCTAAATAAAAGTATTACTTTATTGATCTCTTTGTCAACTTATGCTGTTCATCGCATCTTACCTGTCCCCTGCCCTTTACACACCCCCTGCCCCCTCTTTTTAGAGGGGAGTTACATGCTTCCTGTTTTTCCCATCACGGTTTCTCCGGTGAGTGCGGGATTGTCAGCGATTTTCCCCTCTATCAAGAGGGGATTAAGGGGTGTGTTCCTTTTCTTGTTTTCATTTATCCTCCTGAAGAGGCAAAGCTTGATGGTCATACAAAAATGCTTTAGGTAGAAACAATAATGTATCTACAAAAAGAGCTATCCCTTCAAAAGCACTGAATTTGCTTGCTTTTAGAGTTGGCACGACTTTTGCTATCTAATATATTCAGTTAATAACAAATAACTAAAAACTGAAAAAAATTCAGAGGAGGACATGATGATGAGACAGATAGCAATTTATGGTAAGGGTGGAATCGGAAAGTCAACAACTTCACAGAATGTAGTTGCCTGCCTTTCGGAGGCTGGTTACAAGTGTATGATTGTTGGTTGTGACCCGAAGGCGGATGCAACGAGATTGATACTCCATAAAAAGGCTCAGGTAACGGTTATGGATTTGGCAAGGGAAAGGGGTTCGGTAGAGGATCTCGAGATTGAAGAAGTGCTGCTTACCGGTTACAGGGGTATCAGATGTGCTGAGTCAGGCGGTCCTGAGCCGGGGGTGGGATGTGCAGGCCGTGGTGTTATTACCGCCATAAACTTTCTTGAGGAGAACGGCGCCTATGAAGCAGACACCGATTTTGTCTTCTACGATGTTCTTGGTGACGTTGTCTGCGGTGGTTTTGCAATGCCGATAAGGGAAGGAAAGGCAAAGGAGATATATATAGTCACCTCAGGAGAGATGATGGCAATGTATGCCGCAAACAACATCACAAGGGGTATCCTCAAGTATGCCCAGAGCGGGGGCGTAAGACTCGGAGGCCTTATCTGCAACAGCAGAAAGACGGACAAGGAATATGAATTAATCTCGGAGCTTGCAAAGAAGCTCAACACGCAGATGATCCACTTTATACCGAGGGACAACGAGGTTCAGCGTGCTGAGTTAAGAAGGAAAACGGTGGTCGAGTACTCTCCTGAACATCCTCAGGCAGATGAGTACAGGACGCTGGCAAAGAAGATAGCCGAGAATAAAAACTTCGTCATCCCGACTCCGGTGTCAATGGATGAACTGGAAGACCTGCTTATGGACTTCGGAATACTTGAAGCCGAGCCGGAAGATTAAAGAAATCCGACTTTCATAAAATATAACAAGGAGGAGTGATGAGTAATGCCATTAAAGAGACTCAGAAAATAATTGATGAGGTACTGGAGGCATATCCGGAAAAGACGCGGAAGGACAGGGCCAAGCATTTAGCGCCTAATGATCCAACCGGCGAATGCAGTACATGCAAGGTCAAGTCCAATGTAAAGTCAATGCCCGGTGTCATGACTGTCAGGGGATGTGCATATGCCGGTGCAAAGGGTGTTGTCTGGGGCCCTGTGAAGGACCAGATTACGGTCAGTCACGGCCCTGTCGGTTGCGGGCAGTACAGCTGGGGGGCAAGAAGGAATTATTACAACGGCCAGACAGGTATTGATACCTTTGGCACAATGCACATTACAACGGACTTTCAGGAAAAAGACATTGTTTACGGGGGTGACAAGGGTCTGGAGGCAGCTTTACTGGAATTGAAAGAGTTATTTCCTCTGGCAAGGGGTATCGGCATACTCTCGGAGTGCCCTGTGGGTCTTATCGGAGACGATATAGAGGCGGTTTCAAAAAATGCTGAAAAGGATTTCGGTTACCCGATAGTGCCTGTCAGGTGTGAGGGATTCAGGGGGGTCAGCCAGTCCCTCGGTCACCATATTGCCAATGACACCATAAGGGACTTTGTGCTTGGCAAGGGTGAGCTGAAGGAATCAACGCCTTATGATGTCTCTCTGATCGGGGATTACAATATAGGTGGAGATGCATGGGCCTCAAGGAAGATGCTTGAAGAGATGGGCCTGAGGGTTATCGCACAATGGACGGGTGATGCCTCGGTAAACGAGCTTGGCATTGCGCACAAGTCCAGGCTGAACCTTATCCACTGTTACAGGTCCATGAACTATATATGCAGGCACATGGAAGAGAAGTACGGTGTTCCCTGGACTGAGTTTAATTTTTTCGGCCCAACGAAGATATACCAGAGTATCAGAAAGATCGCGTCATATTTTGACGACAGGATCAAGGAGAACGCCGAGAAGTTGATCGAGAAATACAAGCCGGTGATGGATGCGGTGATCGAGCGTTACAAGCCGACGCTTGAGGACAAGAAGGTGATGCTCTACGTGGGAGGATTGAGGCCGAGGCATACCATTGGCGCTTATGAAGACCTTGGGATGGAGGTTGTGGCCGCAGGGTATGAGTTCGGGCATGACGATGATTACAAGAGGACATATCCTGAGTTGAAAGAGGGAGCTGTGATAATGGATGATGCCACGCTCTACGAGATGGAGGAATTTGCGCGGAGGCTCAGGCCGGACATGGTGGGCTCCGGCATTAAGGAAAAGTATTCCTATCACAAGATGGGGATACCCTTCAGGCAGATGCATTCCTGGGACTACAGTGGTCCTTACCATGGCTTTGACGGGTTCCCTGTTTTTGCCAGGGATATGGATATGACGGTGAACAGTCCTACATGGAGCTTGATACGGAGGAAGAGATGAAGAGGATAAAGATAAAAGACCATAATGAACTCTTTCAGGAGCAGGAATACCTTGAGCAGTTTGAGAAGAAGAAGGAGTTTGAGAATCCCTGGCCCGCAGAAAAGGTCAGGGAGGTGGCTGAGTGGACAAAGACGGAAGAGTATCAGGAAAAGAACTTTGCCCGCAAGAATATAAAGATTAATCCTGTAAAGGCGTGCCAGCCACTTGGTGCCATATTCTGTGCCTCGGGGTTTGAGGGTACAATGCCTTTTGTTCAGGGTGCGCAGGGTTGTGTTGCCTACTTCAGGAGTCACCTGAACAGGCATTTTAAGGAGCCGATGGCAGCCATATCAACATCCATGACAGAGGATGCAGCGGTATTCGGCGGGCTGAACAATATGCTCGAGGGATTACGTAACTCCTATGCCCTGTATAATCCGAAGATGATAGCTGTCTGCACTACCTGCATGGCAGAGGTTATCGGTGACGACCTGAATGCCTATATAAGACAGGCAAAGGACAAGGACATTATCCCCAGGGACCTGCCGGTGCCCTTTGCGCATACGCCAAGTTTTGCCGGTTCGCACATTACCGGGTATGACAATATGATGAAGGGGATACTCACCACCATTACGGAAGGAAAGAAGGGTGAGCCTAACGGAAAGATCAACATCATCCCCGGCTTTGATACCTATACGGGCAACTACCGTGAGGTGAAGAGGCTTCTCGGGATCATGGGTGTTGATTTCACCCTGCTTTCGGATGCGAGTGATGTCTTTGACTCCCCGAATACCGGTGAGTACAAGATGTATCCGGGCGGCACTCCGCTTGAGGAGGCCGCTGACTCCGTGAATGCCACAGCTACTGTTGCGCTTCAAAAGTATTCCACTGTAAAGACGATGAAATACATTGAGAAGGAGTGGGGTCAGGAGGCCCTGGTGCTTCAGCCCATGGGTGTAAAAAATACGGACGGATTTTTCGATGAGATAAGCAGGATTACCGGAAAGCCCGTTCCTCAGGAGATTGAGGATGAAAGGGGCAGGGCAGTGGATGCAATGATAGACTCCCATCCCTATGTCCACGGAAAGAGGTTTGCCCTGGCCGGTGACCCGGACATCATGTTGGGCTTGATAAGTTTCATTCTGGAGATGGGAGGAATTCCGGCTCATATCGTCTGCACCAACGGAGATAAGAGGTTCGCGGCAGCAGCGAATGCGCTTCTGAGCGAAAGTCCCTTTGGTCAGGAGGCAACGGTTTACACGGGCAAGGATCTGTGGCATCTGAGGTCTCTGATGTTTACCGACCCGGTTGACCTGCTCATAGGGAATTCCTATGCAAAATTCCTCTGGAGGGATACGGGGACGCCTCTGGTAAGAATAGGCTTCCCCATATTCGACAGGCATCACCTCCACAGGTATCCGGTTATCGGCTATCAGGGAGTGCTGAATATGGTGAACTGGATTGTCAACACCGTTCTTGATGAGATGGACAGAAAGACGATGAATACAACGAGCTTTGATGTTATAAGGTGATTTTTGAAGGAAGATATTAAATGTTAAATGGTATCGATAAACTTTTAGAGAGTGGCTG
>CAZXDE010000077.1:2474-8530 GCA_964639515.1 uncultured Thermodesulfovibrio sp. | reverse complement strand
CTTTACCGATTTTGACCCGTTTCTCTATGAGCCTGATGTGGAGCTGCAATACAGTTTGAGGGAGGAGGACATCCTCAACTCCGACCTTGTAATTATCCCGGGTTCAAAAAATACAGTCAGGGACCTGCTTTACCTGAGAGAATCAGGCATTGAGGACCTCCTCAGAAATGCTGTATCAAAAGAGATCCCTCTAATAGGTATATGTGGCGGATACCAGATGCTTGGCAGGGTTATCAGGGACCCATACGGGGTTGAGAGCCCTGAGCAGGAGGTTGAAGGTCTCGGCTTTCTCGATACGGAGACAGTGCTTGATACGGAGAAGAGCACCTTTCAGGTGGTGGCGGATGGTGTTGATATTCCCCTTATTGACCAGGGGTTCAAAGGACTGAGGGGGTATGAGATTCATGTTGGCAGGACCACTGTGACTTCCGGGCTCTTCAGGATAAGGCGGGGGTTTGAAAGCTGGACCATTTCCGATGGGGCGTCAAAAGGTGATGTGTGGGGCACATACATCCACGGTATCTTTGACAATGACTCCTTCAGGAGATCACTTATAAACGGCCTGAGAATCAGGAAGGGTCTTGAACCCCTTGAGACGGTTATTGAGTATTCAGTCCTCCGGGATAAGGCCCTTGACCGCTGGGCCGATGTGCTCAGGGAGAATCTTGATATGGAGTTTATAAAGAAACTTGTCTCCTGAGGTTTTTCCCTTATCTTCGATAGACGTGCCGGCAGGTTGTTGCCATTTTGGCTCCACAATGGTAAGCTAAATATAGTAATGAGTATAGTATTGTTGTGAAACAGAAAGGAGTTAAGATGCCTGAATGCAAAAAAAGTGAAAGGGTTTCAGCACGGATACCGGCCAATGTGTATGAAACGCTAACACAAGCTGCTGAGTTTACGGGCGCTACGCTAAACCAGTTTCTTGTACAGTCGGCCCTTGAGAAAGCAGAAGCGATTATTGAAAAAGAACGGGTTATAAGTATGTCCATGCGCTCCGCAAGTGTATTCCTTGATGCTGTTGAAAACCCGCCAAAGCCCAATCGCAGGTTAAAGAGTGCTGTAGAATCGTATAAGAAATCATTTCCTGATGCTAAGAATAGAAACGCTTGACAAAGAGCACAACAGGTCGGATTTCGACTGTGGAGTTCCTGAATTAAACCGATATTTAAAGAATATAGCCCGTCAGCATCTCAACAAAGGAATTTCCAGGACATTTGTCCTTGTCGATGATGCGGTGCCGACTGAAATAACAGGGTTTTTTACATTAGCTTTTTGTGAAGTTTTCGTTGAAAAGCTTCCTCGCGAGTATGCAAAAAAATATCCTCATAAGGCTCCGGCAGCTAAGCTTGCCCGTCTTGCTGTAGCCAAAGAACGGCAGCGCCGGGGATTGGGAATGCATATGCTGGTTAATGCAATAGAACGGATCATCAATGTTTCCAACAATGTGGGAATTATCGGGTTCTTTGTAGATGCAAAGAATAATGATGCAAAAGCGTATTACGAGCAATTCGGTTTCATACCACTGCCTGACAGGCCGTTAGAGCTTTTCCTGCTACTTGCAACTCTCCGTAAAGCCTACGATACAGTTCTTGGGCATGTATGATGCGTAAATGGAGGGATAAGAAATTGGGACCTTCAAAATTTATCGGCAGCCTGATCGGTTCAGCCATAGGCGATTCACTCGGTGCACAGAGGGAAGGGACCTATGGTTTCAGGGAAGTAACAGAACCCGGCCCGGCATATACTGACGATACTGCAATGATGATTGCAGTGGCTGAATCGCTGATTGAGTGTAATGGCTTTGACGGAGCGCACATGGCACGGCTCTTTGTGAAAAATTTCGAGAGGGAACCCTGGCGCGGATATGGGCCTGGTCCTCCGAGGATATTTGAGATGATAAAATCTGGCCGTAAATGGGATGAGAATCTGGACAGGGAATTATATGACGGCGGTTCCTTCGGAAATGGAGCAGCCATGAGGGTAGCACCTGTCGGTCTCTTTTATTATAACGACCCTGAAAAACTGAGGGAGGTATCCTGTCAGTCAAGCCGGATCACACACAGCCATCCCCTTGGGATGGAGGGTGCGGCACTTCAGGCCTATACCGTGAGTCTGGCCATAAGAGAGGAATGGGATTTCCCTGAAAAATTAAAGGAGTTTACAAGGGCTGATGTTTACAGAAAAAAGATAGAAGTTTTGGAGAAATTACTGGATAAAAAAGAGGACAGGGAACGGGTGGTGAGGAATCTGGGAAATGGCATTGAGGCCTTCAATTCAGTACCCACTGCCATCTTTTCCTTTCTGGCTACCTCCAGCTTTAAAGAGGCATTGATTTATGCAGTAAGCCTTGGTGGAGATGCAGATACCATCGGGGCCATGACAGGGGCAATCGCCGGTGCCTGGTGGGGTGTTGACGGTATTCCCCATGAGTGGAGAGAGGATCTTGAGAACCGGGATTATATGGAAAGGCTCGGTATGAAAATGTGGGAGAACGTCATGTTTTCTCAAAAGGGGCTTTTTTAGTTGTATTCTTCGGGCAGGAGACACATTTTTGTTGCAACCCTCTATATTGTTGTTGCAATCATAGTCCTTATCCCGCTCGAAACAGGCTCTCCGGTCTTCAATCAGATAATCCTTTCAGATGCCTGCGCACAAACAGAGGTTCCCGCAGGACCTGAATCTCCTGAGGCGACATCTAAAGACGACACCGTAATAGACCGGTATCACAGGAATTTGTCGGAAGATATACTCGGCATTGCGGACTGGATCGATTCATTTTTTGATAATGACAGGACCGTTGCCGAAGAGAACAAGACACGGTTAAGGATCAAACTGTATTCCTTTATGGAAGAAGGAGAAAACCCCGTCTTCCATATAAAGACCAACTTCAGGCTTTCCCTTCCAAAAATGCAACAAAGGCTGAACCTGTTGATTTCGGGAGAGCCGGATAATTACCTCAGCCCGGATAACACGCCAACAGAGGACAGGAGGGAGAAATTCGAGAGCACCGATAAACAAAACCTGATTCTATCCCTTCAGTACAAGTTAAAAGAGACTTTGCGGCGTAACATTTCAGCAAACATCGGATTGCGGTTCAACCATATAACGCCCGTATTTTATACGGAAGGCCGTTACAGGCATCAGGTCAGGCTTGATGCATGGATTTTCCGGTTCACACAGTCCCTGAAATGGCTTGCCGATCAAGGTCTTGAATCCAGATCTCTCATCGACCTGGAAAGGCCTGTCTCCGACAGGTTCTTTTTCCGCACCACCGCTGACGGGTCATGGTTTGAACACAGGGATGGTTTTTTTTATAATTTGAACATGTATTTTTTCCAGTACCTGAGTTCCAGGCGTGTGCTCAGCTATGAATGGATCAACGATTTCCAGACGCGGCCTGACAACAGGCTGGAAGAGATTGTACTGCAGATGAGGTACCGCCAGAGGATATGGAGAAACTGGATTTTCTATGAGGTCTCTCCCCGGGTCTCCTTCCCAAGGGATGAGGGGTTTTCATCGGTTCCGGGGATAGCGCTGAAACTCGAAGCGGTTATCGGGAAATATTAGGCAGGGGCCTCTCCTTTATGCGCTAAAAATCAATAATCAGGGTGGTCAGGAACGTTGTGTCGGTACGTTTAATTTCCGGGGAGGGTAGCAGATTTTGATAATTTACAACGTAACTGATACCAAGCGAGAGTGCACGGTTGATCTTTGCCTCTACCGCGGTTGCCGAATCTATAAAGAAGTTATTCGTATCCTTGAATGAGACGGAATAGTCCAGCTTTTCCTTGAATTTCAGGTTTTCGAGTATTTTCCACTCATATTTGAGAGTAACCTTTCCCGTCACGTACTTGTCTGAGCTTATATCTCCCACTGAGAACTCATCATAACTGTATATAAGGGAGAGGAGTGACTGCAGCACGTGTCGGTCGGTCTTTATCAGGTCATAACCCAGACCCGGACCAGCGTATAACCTGTATTCATAACCCGAGAATTTATCCATTGAAAAACCTGATGTCAGGAGGCCGAATAATCTTTCCGAGAGCACCCTTTCCCACCTGCCGTCTATTGATGATTGATTTGAGGTCTCCCTGCCGTCCTCTTTTGCATACAGCGCCTTTACAGTCAAATAATATCTGTTTTTAACGCCCTCTTTTTTTGCCTCTGCCTTTACAGAGAATGTCTGTGTGTCTGTATTGCCGGATGTCTGTACAAAAGATAACTCGGTCCGTGTCTTTATTTTGCTTTGCGGTTCTTCTGTGCCTTCTGTACCGGCATTTGAGGATATGGGTATGACAAGACAGGCTAATATAATGAAGATAAAGATGTGTTTTTTCATTACGTGTCTCCGGAATACTTTATTCAGGTCGTTGTTTGCTGAATATTATAACTTAATTTGAGCAATTTCGGCACTGAATCTACTCCGGTTTTAAAAATTACGGGATTTTGGTTACAATACTCCACGTCAAACTCATCCAATGGTATATTTCAATTGAAACTTACATACTTTTACAGAAAACCAGCACTTGCAGAGACCAGGGAAGAGAACCTCCTTACGCGTGTCAGGGAAGGGGTGTCTCCTGATGTGGACGATATAGAGACGGAGTTCTGTTTCTATGTTGAGGCCAGTGCCCCGCTTGCAACTGAGGAGCTGGAGACACTGCAATGGCTCCTCTCCGAGACGTTTGAGCCTGAAAACCTTTCCTCAGAGTCTTTTTTAGAGCAGGGCAGCACAGAAAATTTTTCAGCCTTTCTTGCGGAGGTCGGTCCGAGGATGAATTTCACGACCTCCTGGTCGACAAATGCGGTCTCTGTATGTCGCTCCTGCGGTCTGACTGGTGTCACGCGCATAGAACGTTCCCGCAGATACCGCGTACTGCTGAATTCCCCGCATGACCGTGAAACGCTTGACCGTTTATTAACACTCTTCCTGCCGCTCGTGCATGACAGGATGACCGAGTGTCATTACCCTGAAAGGCTGACGACCTTTGAGCCCGGTATAAAGCCTGAGCCTGTCTACATTGTCCCCCTTATTGAAGAGGGGCCTGAGGCCCTGCAGAGGATAAACAGGAAACTGGGCCTTGGTCTTGATGACTGGGATATTGATTACTACTACAACCTCTTTGTTAAAGAGATAGGACGCAACCCGACCAATGTCGAGTGTTTTGACCTGGGCCAGTCCAACAGTGAACACTCCCGGCACTGGTTCTTTAAAGGGAGACTGATAATTGACGGCAAAGAGGTTTCCGGGACACTCATGGATATTGTAACGGTACCCCTTCTTGCCGGACCGGGCAACAGTGTTATTGCCTTTAAGGACAATTCAAGCGCTATAGCGGGATATGAGATTAGGGGTCTTATACCCCGGAATCCGGGACATTCTGCCCCCTATTGTCCGGAGAGGCTGAACTATCACATCATCTTTACAGCAGAGACACACAACTTTCCCACAGGTGTTGCCCCATTTCCCGGGGCAGAGACAGGTACAGGGGGGAGGATAAGGGATGGCCATGCCACGGGCAGGGGCAGTCTTGTTGTGGCAGGGACTGCCGCGTACTGTGTGGGTAACCTGAATATCCCTGGTTACCCCCTGCCGTGGGAGGATGAGACGTTTGTTTATCCCTCCAACCTTGCCACTCCCCTTGAGATAGAGATAGAGGCGAGCAACGGGGCCTCTGATTACGGCAACAAGTTTGGTGAGCCGCTGATACAGGGCTTTACACGCTCTTTTGGGCTGAGACTCCCTGACGGTGAGAGGCGGGAGTGGATAAAGCCCATCATGTTTACCGGCGGAGTTGGACAGATCGATGCAAGGCATATAGAGAAGGGTGAGCCTGAAAAGGGAATGCTTGTTGTAAAGGTCGGAGGGCCGGCATACCGTATAGGCATTGGCGGAGGTGCTGCCTCAAGCATGATACAGGGAGAGAATATTGAGGAACTCGACTTCAGCGCTGTGCAGCGTGGTGATGCCGAGATGGAGCAGAAGCTCAACCGTGTAATCCGTGCCTGTGTTGAGATGGCTGAGGATAATCCGGTCATAAGTATTCATGATC
>CAZXDE010000077.1:0-2374 GCA_964639515.1 uncultured Thermodesulfovibrio sp. | reverse complement strand
ATCCGTGCCTGTGTTGAGATGGCTGAGGATAATCCGGTCATAAGTATTCATGATCAGGGTGCAGGCGGAAACTGTAATGTTGTCAAGGAGATTATTTATCCGGCCGGTGCGAGGATTGAGATAAGGAATGTCCTTGTTGGAGATATTACCCTCTCTGTGCTTGAGATATGGGGGGCGGAGTATCAGGAAAATGATGCCCTCCTCATAGGGCCTGACAGGATAGATATCTTTAAATCACTCTGTGAGAGGGAGAAGGTGCCCTTTTCCGTGATTGGCGGGATTACAGGCGATGGGTACATTGTCCTTCATGACGCGTTTGATGACACCACACCCGTAAATCTTGACCTTTCAAAAATCCTGGGCAAGATGCCGCAGAAGACGTTCAGACTCGAACATATCAGGACAGGGCTTCAGCCATTAAAACTGCCCGAAGGGCTTACTGTGAGGAATGCCCTTGAGAGGGTTTTGAGACTCCTGTCAGTCGGTTCAAAGAGGTTCCTTGCAAACAAGGTAGACAGGAGTGTTACAGGCCTCATTGCACAGCAGCAGTGTACCGGTCCCCTGCAGCTCACACTTGCTGATGCGGCAGTAGTGGCACAGAGCCATCTTGGCCTAACAGGTGCTGCTATCTCTATCGGAGAACAGCCGGTCAAGGGTCTTATAAACCCTGCGGCAATGGCCAGGCTGAGTGTGGGGGAGGCGCTGACAAATATAGTCTGGGCAAGGGTTTCAGCACTTGAGGATATAAAATGTTCCGCCAACTGGATGTGGGCGGCAAAGCTGCCGGGTGAAGGGGCAAGGCTTTATGATGCAGCCGTTGCCTTGAGGGATATACTCCTTGATCTGGGGATTGCAATAGATGGAGGCAAGGACAGCCTCTCCATGGCTGCTGTTGTAAAAGAGCCTGACAATGGCACGGAGGTGGTCAAGTCTCCCGGGACCCTGGTTATCTCAGCCTATGTCACCTCCCCTGATATAACCATGGGAGTTACACCTGATATAAAGATGCCCGGCACAAGCAGGCTTATATATATAGACCTTGGAGAAGGAAGATACAGGCCTGGCGGATCAGCCCTTGCCAATGTTTATGGTCAGGTTGGAGATAACACCCCTGATGTAGAAACACCCGGGCTTTTAGCCCGCACCTTTAAAGCAGTACAGCAACTGCTGGCAGACGGCCTTATAGTTTCAGGCCATGACCGCAGTGACGGCGGCCTTGTCACCACCCTGCTTGAGATGGCCTTTGGCGGTAATTCAGGCCTTGAGATAGACATTACTGCAGCAGACATTGATCCCCTGAGGGTACTGTTCTCAGAGGAACTTGGCCTTGTGATAGAGTATATGCCTGAGAAAGAGGAGGCAATTTTAAAGGTCCTGACAGAAGGGGGTGTACCATGTCAGATAATAGGAAGGACCCTTGCTGAAAAGACGGTACGGATAAAGGTCAACGGAGAAGAGAAAATAAAAGAGTCGATGCCCTTGCTGAGGGGGATGTGGGAGGAGACCAGCTATAATCTTGACAGGCTTCAGGCCGACCCCCTCTGTGTTGATGAGGAAAGAAGGGTTTCCCATGAAAGGACGGGGCCGTCTTATCACCTGACATTTGATCCGGTTCCGACCGCTCCTGACTTGCTCGAAAGGGATAACAAACCGAAAGTGGCCATTATCCGTGAGGAGGGCAGCAACGGCGACAGGGAGATGGCGTCTGCCTTTCATCAGGCAGGGTTTGAAACATGGGATGTCACCATGACCGACCTCCTGAACGGAAGGATTACCCTTGATGGATTCAGGGGCATAGCCTTTGTCGGCGGTTTCAGCTACGCCGATGTGCTTGACTCTGCCAAGGGTTGGGCCGGCGCCATACGGTTTAATTCAAGGATTTTTGATGAGTTTGAGAGGTTTTATACGCGTGAGGATACATTCAGCCTTGGTGTATGTAACGGCTGTCAGCTCATGGCACTGCTTGGATGGGTCCCCTGGAAGGGGATAGAGGACAGGGAGCAGCCGAGGTTTATCCGGAATCGCTCGGGCAGGTTTGAATCGCGGTTTTCAACAGTCAGGGTCTTTTCAGACCAGGCAATAATGCTCCGGAATATGGAGGGCTCGGTTCTTGGTGTCTGGGTTGCCCATGGTGAGGGACGGGCCTATTTTTCTGACAGCAGGATAGAGAAAGAGGTTCTGGAAAAGGGGCTTGCGCCTCTGAGGTATACCGATGACAAAGGGGAGGCAACCGGCGTATATCCGTTTAATCCTAACGGCTCTCCTCACGGTATTGCAGCGCTCTGTTCCCCTGACGGACGCCATCTTGCGATGATGCCCCATCCGGAGAGGACGTTTCTGAAGTGGCAGTGGGCGTGGATGCCGGAAGAATGGA
>CAZXDE010000076.1:6561-8616 GCA_964639515.1 uncultured Thermodesulfovibrio sp. | reverse complement strand
AATAAAGGACATGATCTATGAAAGATGTACTTATAGTTAATCTTACCAGGATGGGAGACCTTATTCAGACTACCCCTGTGATGGCCGGTCTTAAGGACAGGTATCCTGGAATAAGGATAACCCTTCTCGTAAACTCTGTTTTTTCAGAGATATGCAAGTATATACCACATGCAGATAGAGTTTTTATTCTTGATACCAATAATGTTCTGCAGGGATTAAACAGGAGAGACCCGGTTGGGACGTTCCGCTATGTAGAGGATCTCCTCTGTAAAATTAATGATACCATGTACGACCTTGTCATAAACTTTACCCATTCTCCTCTAAGTGCTGTTTTGATATCCCTTTTCAGGACAAAAGAAGTAAGGGGGCTGAGTATGGACAAGGAGGGGTTTACTATTAAAAGGCACCCCTGGATAAGGTATTTTTTTAATGTAATACCCGGGAGAGATTACAACCCGTTCCATTTATGTGATATCTATTTAAAGGCAGGTGGTGTAAGTCCAGGAGAGCAGGGCCTGCATCTTGATATTCCACCTGATGCAGAGCAAAGGGCAGACAGTATCCTGACGGAAGGAGGTGTCAACAGTGGTGATATACTTGTAGGTCTCCAGCTTGGGGCAAGTGCAGAGGACAAGAGATGGCCTATTGCCCGTTTTGCGGAGTTGGCAGACAGATTAGTTGAAGTTTTTGGTGTAAAAATCCTCCTTACCGGTTCTGTTAAAGAGGTGCAATACGGGAAAGAATTTGAGGCCATTGTCACAACAAAGCCGTTGAACCTGATAGGCAGGACGGATCTGAGGGAACTTGTTGCCTTATTAAAGAGGTGCAATCTTTTCATAAGTAATGACACAGGCCCTCTGCATATAGCTACGGCTGTTGGGACCAGGACAATAAACATTTCTCTGGCATCTGTACACTTCAGGGAAACAGGTCCTTATGGTGAAGGTCATTATGTGGTAGGGGCTGAGTTGCCTTGCAGTCCATGCGGTTTTAACTCAAGCTGTAAGGATATGGTCTGCAAGAGGGTGATAAATGCAGCTAATGTTTTTGAACTTTCAAGAAAGTTGTTAATAGAAGGTGACTTGGCCTCAATTGAAGACTCTGCTGCATGGGAGAATATTCAGGTCTATAAATCGTTTTTTGAGAAAGATGGATTCATCGATTATATGCCTTTAATAAAGGGACGGCCATTAAAAAAGGATTTGCTTTTTGTACATATATACAGGCAAACATGGTTGAAAATCCTGGATCGGGAATACTCAAGCACCCCTGATAGTACCTACCGGCATTTTGTGGAGAAGTTATCTGAGCAGTATGATATGGATTCAGTCAATATTGCTACTCTGATAGAAGACGAACTTAATGTCCTGAGAAGACTGAAGGACCTCTCGGATAGTGCTTTTTCAATTATAGCAATCATTGTTAGAGAGGCAAGGAAATCCTCTCCGGACGTTGAGTTAATTAAAAAGATATGGAGAGGAGTCCCTCCCCTTGATCAGGAGATTGAAACTATCGGATATATCTGTCCGGCACTGAAACCTTTGACTACAATCTTTAAATACGAGAAAGAGGAACTCGAGGAGGAAGACATTGCTGTTCTCTCCGAAAAGGCCTGTATAATCTATAATGACCTTGGTCTTCATGCGTCGATGCTGATTCAGTTTCTCCAATCGCTGATGTCAACCTTTGCAAAGCAAGATGTTTGCGTTAAATGAAACAGTTGATAGGGTCATAGAATATGAATTTTCAGCAAACACCTGAGCCATTTCTGACTCAGTATAAAAAGGAGAAAACAATGGGAAACGATGATATGAAGAAGGATGCGGAATTGGTGAAGGCAGTACAGACAGGTATTACGGAAGCCGATGAAATCGTTACTGAAATAGGGGACAGGCTGCTGGATTGTGTCAATCTTCTCAGGACCGAGCAGTCTGACCGGGTTTTTATGGAACTTTCAGAAGGGATAAAGAATCTTAACCACTTAATAGACTTTATCCGGGAAGTGAAGAAGGGCGTTGAGCACCTCAGGCTCAAAGGATATAACATATCAATGGA
>CAZXDE010000076.1:0-6461 GCA_964639515.1 uncultured Thermodesulfovibrio sp. | reverse complement strand
CCCCTCCCTCCTCCTTAACTCCATTACCCCAATATTTTTATCCGTGCCCACCTTGTCCTCCTGCTATAAAGTTTTATTAAAGTTCTCTGCAAAATGGCCGATATAAAGAATAAGGGAGAAGTTTTTTCGGTTGTGGACGCAGGGAGGTAAAGATGACGATATTGCCATCACAGATTAACGATATGCTCAGGCTTTATTCAAGGGGTTCGAGTACAAATTCTTCCTCGTCTGATGATATATTCCCTTCTGTAAATGAACCTGAAGATGCTGTTGACATCTCTACGGAGGCAAAGAAGCGGGAGATTCAGGACCAGACAAAGATGGAGGTAATGAAGAAAATTAAGGAGATCGGCATAGTTGGAAAAGAAAGAGTTTAAGATACTAATCGTTGACGATGATGAAATAGCCAGGGATGTAGTTGTCAGCCTTCTTTCCAGGGAAGGATTCCCTGTTCATTCAGCCTGCGACGGCATTGAGGGAATCAGGGCGTTAAAGCTGGAACTTTATAGCCTTATAATAACCGATCTGAGGATGCCTGGTGCTGACGGTTTTGAGGTATTAAAGGCTGCCTGCAATCTCAATCCGAAAGCGGCTGTAGTTATCCTGACGGCATATGGGACACTTGACAATGCGATTGAGGCTATAAAGTTCGGTGCATATGACTATATTACGAAACCATTTAAACTCCGGGAGATAATTATTGTAGTGGAAAATGCCCTGAAGAGGGCTGAACTGATAGAAGAGAACGAAGAGCTAAGACTTCATCTGCGTAATACATACAGGGATCTGGAGATGATGAATGCTGTAAAAAGGCATGCCACTCCTGATGTAACAGTGAATTTTCTTGAAAGACTCGCACGACTCAAGCAAATGGATATTATTAGTGAAGGTGACATCGAGATACTAAAGGAAAAATTGCTTTCAGGAGTTGTAAATGCCGCGAGTTCTGATAGTAGATGATGACCAGTCGATAAGGAGCGTCCTTTCAGATATAGTAAGAGCCGCCGGTCCCTACCAGACGGATATTGCTATGGATGGCCTGGAGGGACTTGAGAAGGTAAGGCAGGATGAATACGATATAATCTTTACGGATATTAAGATGCCCCGGATGGGAGGGCTTGAATTTATGCAGGAAGTAAGGAAGCATAATCCAATGATACCTGTTGTAGTAATTACGGCTTATTCCTATCTTGAAACGGCAATATCGGCTATGAAGCAAGGGGCGGCTGACTTTATTACCAAGCCGTTTACTTTTAATGATATAAGGCATATTCTAAGCAAGGTGATCCGTGAGAGAGAACTAATTAAGAGTTTTGCCGGTAATGGTAATAAGGATGCAGTAGTTGAAACACTTAATTCGGAACTTTATAAGAGACTCCAGGAGATAAATACACTTTTTGCCCTCAGTATAGAGCTTGATGAGATAAAGGAAAATTCGAGCATATTTAACAGAATCGTCTCCATGATTGCGAGGCTGCTGAAGGCAAAGAGGGTTGCTCTCGGACTGCTTGAAGATGGAAGTATCGAGAGCCGTTATACAATAGGTATTGCACATATAGAAAAACTTCTCTTGAAGGGATCAATATATGAGGATGCCATCAGGAACAAGACACATATTGTCCTTGAGGTTGGCCAGAAAAATCCTTTCAGTGGATATCCGCTTGACTCGGAGTTCCTTATCATTCCCCTTATACTTAACAATGAAGTGTTGGGATTCCTGAGTATAACAGATAAGACCGATGGTTATAAATTTGCCGATGAAGAGATAAATCTCGCCCTGACGCTTACACACAAGGCATGCCTCAGGCTTGAGAACAATGCCCTTTATGAAATAACATATAATAATCTTATCAATACATTAAAGACCCTTATTTTAACGGTTGAGGCGAGGGATTCCTATACAAAACAGCATTCCGAAAGGGTTACGAAGCTGTCTCTTGAGATTGCGGATGAGATAGACTGTACTCAGGCGGAAAGGGATGCAATAAAATTTGCGGGTTATATACATGACATTGGAAAGATTGGGGTCAGGGATATAGTCCTGTTAAAACCCGGAAGACTGACGGATAAGGAGTTTGAAGAGATAAAGAAACACCCTGTAATAGGTGACAATATTGTATCCCCACTCGGTTCCTTCCCTCTCGAGAGACTGTTGATAAGGCACCATCATGAGCGTTTTGATGGTCATGGTTATCCGGACGGCCTTCAGGGAGAGGATATCCCCCTCATTGCGAGAATCCTATCCGTTGCCGATACTTATGATTCCATGACTACAACGAGGCCTTACAGAAAAGGGGTGGACCATAAGACGGCGATAGGTGAAATAAGGAGATGTTCCAGCTCCCAGTTTGACCCCGTAGTAGTAGATGCCTTTATGTCGACATCTACAGGACGGGGAGGCAGCTAATGGCTATCGAGACCGGCAGGGATGTGCAGATCAGGACGAGGGATGGTGTCAGTTGTTTTAATGCCAGGGTTACTGAAGGAGATGGTGTAAACTACCGTTTTTGCTCTGATTGCGAGGTAAGTGGCTTGAAAGGGCAGAAAGTCTTGATATGTCAGGGTAATACCGAAACAATGGCCATAGTGAAGGATATAAGAGGGAACGAGCTTTTCCTTGAAGTTCCAGATGATCTTTACGAGGAGGAGAGGAGGTCTTTTTTCAGGGTCGATGATGCATTTCCCGTAAAGATAAAAAGGGTTGGTAATTTATCCGTGCGTTCACCGGGATTTCTTTCCCCTCCTTCAGATAAGAGGATAGGTGAAATCGGGACGGGATCTCAGGAGAGCGGTCTTGTCACGCTCTTGCAGGAGATTAACAATAAACTCGACTTTCTGTTAAATACCCTTGTGCTTAAAGAGGCGGGGGTGTTGAACGATGAGGCCGGTGCTGTAAATGTCTCTGCATCAGGGATAAGATTTGAGATCGATGAGAAGTTTGAGCCCGGAGATATTGTGGAACTCAAAATGCTTCTCCCCTCTTATCCACCGGTAGCAGTCCTGACTTTTGGAGAGGTTACAAGAGTGAAGGTAATTGAAAGGGAGGGAAGAAGGGTCTATGATACTGCAATCGAGTTTGTAGAAATGACGGATGAGGTCAGGGAAGAGATAATCCGGTACACCCTGAGAAGACAGAGAGAGATTATCAGGAAGCAAAGGAAAGACGGATAATGTATGGAGAAAGCAAGTTTAATAGGGATAATGCTTGGCGCCTCAGCGCTTGTGGGAGGTACCCTGCTGGAGGGTGGAAGTATAACGTTTATTTTACAGCCGGCCGCAGCACTCATAGTTTTTGGCGGTACACTTGGGGCCACACTGCTGAGTTTCACACTTCAGGATGTTCTGGTTGCACTTGGATCACTTAAAGATGTCTTTTTTAAGAATGAGGCTCCTGCTTACGCGGCCTGTATAAATCAGATAGTATCACTTGCAGATTTGTCCAGAAAAAAGGGACTCGTTGCGATCGAACCCCATCTTGTGGAAATAAATGACCCTTTTTTCCGAAAAACACTCTCCCTTGCAATTGACGGAATCAGTCCGGGGCTACTGCGTGAAACCCTGGAGGAAGAGAATATGACCTTTGAGGATACCAGGCTGAGGCAATCAAGGGTCTTTGAGACCGCAGGTGGTTTTGCTCCGACAATAGGGATTATCGGTGCGGTAATCGGCCTGATTCAAGTAATGCAAAACCTCTCTGAACCTGCAAAATTGGGACAGGGGATTGCTGTTGCCTTTGTTGCAACCGTGTATGGTGTGGGAGTGGCAAATCTCCTGCTTTTACCCATATCAAAAAAACTGAAAAATAACCTGATGAAGGAGATTAAATTCAGGGCCATGATAGTGGAGGCGGTTATCGGCATTCAGTCAGGTATTAATCCGCATTATCTCAGAGATAAACTACTTGCCTTTGTTGAGAAGTGAAGAGATGTGAGCCTGTTATGAGAAGAAAAAGGATTGAGGATAATGACAGCCCTGACAGATGGGTGGTATCATATGCTGATTTTATAACCCTTCTTTTTGCCTTGTTTACTACCCTTTACGCTATAAGTGTTGTAGATACGCAGAAGCTTGGCAAATTCGTAAATTCTCTGAATGCTGCTTTGGGAACGGAAACCACGAGTCAGAGTAGTACCGTCATTCCCGAGTTGGGCAAGCCTTCGCCGATTTCCGGAAAAATTGAGTATGAGCTAAGGGGGGTTGTTGGTTCTTTCAGCAAGAACATTAATGTCCGGAGGGATGAACGGGGTGTAATTGTCTCACTTGGTGATAGCTCCCTTTTCTCCCCTGGTTCTGTCGAGATAAAAGACTCGTCGTTAAAGGTTCTGGCGGAATTGTCTTTAATTCTCAAGGGAATACCAAATAAAGTGTTAATAGAAGGGCATACGGATAATCTGCCGGTCAGAAGTTCCCGTTACAGGTCAAACTGGGAGATCTCAACCCTGCGAGCTGTTTCTGTATTGAGACTTTTTATAGAAAAATTCGGTCTGCCACCTGACAGATTCATTGTTGCCGGGTATGGTCAATATAAGCCCCTCAGGGAGAATACCACTCCTGAGGGCAGGGCAAGGAACAGGCGTGTTGATATAGTGATCCTGACAGATCGGGAAGCAAAAATGTTATAATAAATCCAAATTTAAGACTTTTCGGGAAATCGTGTGAGGAATAATTACAGCAGAATAAACCACCCCGAAAGCATTCGGGGCATCCTTCCTGGAAGAACGATTTCCGACATTCATCCTTCGTAATACTACGGAGAACAGGAGCGGGAATAACACAAGATGTGCAATAATTTGTGACGCTGTGTATAGAAAGGTTCAGGTTTGACAATGAGATCCGAAAAATACAGGGGCAGATAATGAAGTTTAACGAAAGACTTTTACTGATAAACTCTCTTATTAAAGAGATAAACCGGAACCTTAGTGTTGACCATGCCATCAAGATCCTGGTTAAAGGGGGGATGAAGCTTCTTTCAGTAGATGCCGGGGTTTTTGCACTTATTGATGATGATAAGCTCAGATGCATGAGTCAGATCAATATTGAACTTGATGGAGAACCCTTCTGCTCCGACCTTGCCCGTCAGATTGAAAAGACAACGGTTATAAGAGACACTAAAGAACATGCCGGCCTGTTTGAAAAGTTACGGCGATATAAAGTGAAGAGCCTCATCTGTACTCCGGTGAATATTATGACTGACAGGAAGGGAGTGCTCTTCCTTGCCTCATTTATAAAAAGGGAGTTTGCAGAGCCTGACATAAACTCCCTCGAGATTTTTCTGGATGCAGGGGCATCTTCCATCAAAAACAGTTTTCTTTTTGACCTGATATCAAAGAGTCAGAAACTCTGGCAGGAGACTTTTGATGCAATATCTGATTATGTCTTTGTTGTAGACGATGATTTCAGGATAATAAAGTGTAATATTGCCTTTGCAGAGAGTTGTGGTCTGCATCCGCGAAAGATTATCGGAAAGAGCTGTTTTGATTTGCAGGCCAAGCTTTCTCCCAAATTCTGTATAGAGGCTCTGTACGAAAACAGAGAGGCCTATACTGAGGAGATTACCTGTGATGGTAAGGTTTTCCTTGTAAGTGGTTTTCATGTAACACTGCCCAGTGGGAAAAAGGCAACAGTGCATATCCTTAAAGACATAACAGAGATGCGGAGATTGAAAGAGCAACTTTACCATGCAGATAAACTTACATCCCTTGGGCTTCTGGTTTCAGGTGTGGCACATGAGTTAAATAATCCCCTTACCGGGATACTTGGATATTCTGAACTTTTAACAATGAAGACGGAAGATGAGGTTTTAAAGAAAGAGCTTGGCAAGATATACTCTGCTGCAGAACGGTGTAAGAAGATTGTGGAAAACCTCCTTACCTTTTCAAGGCAGAGTCCCCCTGAGAGGTCATATATCCGTATGGATGAACTTATTGACAGTGCAATTGAGCTCAGGTCTTACTGGCTTCGGTCGAATGGTTTTCAGATTGTAAGGGATTACCATGATCTGCCGATTGTATCCATTGATCCACAACAGATACAGCAGGTAATAATGAACATCCTTGTAAATACAGAGTATGCCGTGCTTAACTCGGGCAAGGAGGAAAAGCTTGTCTCTTTGCATACCCATTTCGACAGGGATCGGGGAATGGTTGTAATTAAAATATCCGATAATGGCATGGGGATGTCGGAGGATACACTCACAAGGATATTTGATCCCTTCTTTACCACAAAGCCGGTAAATAAGGGATCAGGTCTGGGGCTTTCAATATCTCACGGTATCGTGAAGGAGCATAATGGGAATATATGGGCTGAAGGGACGTTAGGTGAAGGGGCAACCTTTATTATTGAGCTTCCGGCAGGAAAAGAAGGCTCTTCTGCAGTTCTTGACTGATTCCAGACTCGGGATTCCGTCATCTGTCTTGACATTAAGGGCAAGGCTAAGTATAAAATAGTAACTGTTTTTGCCC
>CAZXDE010000075.1:0-8813 GCA_964639515.1 uncultured Thermodesulfovibrio sp. | reverse complement strand
ATGTTAAGACAATGAACGAAACATAGGAGGAATCATATTATGTCTACTCGACAACTTGCTGATTTGCTTCCGGAAAAAGAAATAAAAGAGGCTGTCCTGAGTGAGTATGAAAAACGGCTTGCTTTATTCAAGCTTACCGATGAAAAATTCAGGAAAAAATATGGCATGAGTTTTAAGGAATTTGAAGAAAAAAACCTCGTAGCAGAGAAAGGGTTTTCCTGGGGTGTGGAACAGGACTCCATGAACTGGGAACACGCTGTAGAAGGCATAAGGTATCTTGAAGAAAAAATAAAGAAAATTAAAGAAATGAGCGAATGATAGAAGTAGAAAAAGTAACTCGGGCCATAAAAGATATTACTGACAGATATGGCTTAAAACTATTAGAGTTAGACCATACGGGCATCACCTTAATTGCACGGATTGGTTTTTCACATAAGGTTTTTATACAGATTTACGCTAATGAGACAAAAGAAAAGCTGAACCTGGCTCTTGTGGTTGCTGGGGAAAGAGTATACGGAATAGATAAGGAAGGCGGTTTTTATCATAAACATCCATTTGAAAATCCTTTGCTCCATGTTGAAGCAGAACCTATAGAGATAGAAGACTTTGTTATTGAAAGTTTGGGAATTCTTAAAGAACTTAATCTGTTTTAAAAAGTCCGCAAGGCAATGCGCCGGAAGCTTGACATGTGTTTAAAGATTGAAGGCAGAGGCCATTCAGGGAGTCAGAAGGATTCATGACTTTTTCAGAGACGATTTCGTTGACTACAGCAGGCTTTACCGATATAGTCGATATCACCGGCGAGGTTGTTGCCATTCTGGCACGTTCAGGGATTGAGAACGGTCTGGTAACGGTCTTTTGTCCCGGCTCGACCGGGGCTGTTACAACTATAGAGTACGAATCCGGTGTGCTCAGGGACCTGCGTGACGCCATAGAGAGGATTGTTCCATCCGGCCTGACCTACGAGCATGACAGGCGCTGGGGTGACGGCAACGGGTTCTCACACGTCAGGGCTGCACTCATGAAACCCTCTCTCACCATTCCCCTCATCAGGGGGAGCCTTACCCTGGGAACGTGGCAGCAGATAGTATTCATCGATTTTGATAACAGGGGAAGGAAGAGGGATATAATTGTGCAGGTTACAGGGGAGCAGAGAGGATAGAGGGGCAACTGAAACTGCCATTCAGACACGATTAACAGGATTAAGGAAGGATAGGTTTGAAAGTTTTCTCCTGAATCAAGCTATCAACTGGGCAACGACAGTTTTTAAACAATTCCTTGACAGCTCCCATTTTATGTGCTACTTTATAAACTAATAACCCTGTATTTAAACCTTAACCGGAAAAGGAGAAAGCATTTATGGGGATAGTGTCAAAAACAGATGGCTTATCTGAGGATACGATTTATGAGGCCCTGAAAAAAAGGGGGGTTTCGCGAAGGGATTTTCTTAAGTTCTGTACCCTGATGACAGCCACGCTTGCACTTCCCGTTACATTTGCCTCTCAAATAGCCGAAGCCCTTGAGCAGAAAAAGAAACCATACCTCGTATGGCTTGAATTTCAGGACTGTGCAGGTGACACAGAGGCCCTGCTGAGGGCAACTAATCCAACCGTCGGCAAGATTCTGCTTGATATATTCGATGTGGAGTACCAGGAGACAATTATGGCGGCTGCAGGATTTCAGGCGGAGAAAGCCCTTCAGGATGTTGTCAGAGATCAGAAGGGCAAGTATATCGCAGTGGTTGAAGGCTCTATTCCCATGAAGGATGGCGGTGTTTATTGCTGCATCGGCGGTAAGGCAGCAAGTGATACGGTTAAAGAGGTCTGTACTAATGCAATGGCCACAATAGCAGTGGGAACATGTGCCACCTATGGCGGCATACCCGCGGCAAATCCTAATCCTACAGGGGCAGTAAGTGTGACTAAGGCTGTTCCGGGGATACCTGTTTTAAACCTCCCGGGATGTCCTGCAAATGTGGAGAATATCACTGCAACAATAGTCAACCTCCTTACATTCGGCTCCCTGCCGCCCCTTGACGATCTCGGCAGACCCCTGTTTGCTTACGGCAAGAGGATTCACGACAACTGTGAACGAAGGGCCTCATTTGATGCCGGACAGTTTGTCAGACAGTGGAGTGATGAAGGTCACAGGAAAGGCTGGTGCCTGTATGAGATGGGCTGTAAGGGACCTGAGTCGTTCCAGAACTGTCCTGTAGTGAAGTACAATGCAGGCACAAGCTGGTGTGTCCAGGCGGGACACGGCTGTATAGGCTGTTCAGAACCGGCCTTCTGGGACGAAATGACACCGTTTTACAGAAGACTCCCTCATCCGCCGGGATTCGGGGTGGAGTCCACCGCAGACAAGGTCGGCGCAGGACTCGCCGCTGTAACGGGTGTAGCACTTGTGGCCCACGGGATCGGACGAATGCTGTCCGGCGGGAAGAAAGAGGAATAACCATTGACTATTGAATATTGGCGATTGATTATTGAATATTGAAAAAAAAATCGTCAATAGAAAATCGACAATAATAACCTGGGAGGTGAAGAATAAATGGCCAAGATAGTTGTTGACCCGATCACACGGATCGAAGGGCATCTGAGGATTGAAGCAAAGGTGGAGGGCGGCAGGGTTGTTGATGCCTGGTCCTCAAGCACCATGTTTCGCGGTATAGAGATTATCCTCAAGGACCGTGACCCAAGGGATGCCTGGGCCTTTACTCAGAGGATATGAGGCGTCTGAACAACGGTTCACGCAACCGCCTCGGTGAGAGCGGTCGAAAATGCCTTAAACATAACCATACCCGACAATGCAAGGATTATCAGGAACCTGATTACCGGTATACAGTACGTACAGGATCATGTGATCCACTTCTATCACCTCCATGCCCTTGACTGGGTTGATATTGTAAGTGCACTCAGCGCCGACCCTGCAAAGACCGCATCCCTTGCGCAGTCCCTGTCGGACTGGCCAAAGTCCTCTGTAACTTATTTTAAGGGGATGCAGGATAAGCTGAAGGCCTTTGTTGAGCGCGGTCAACTCGGTCCGTTCTCAAATGCCTACTGGGGTCATCCGGCCTATAAACTGCCTCCTGAGGCAAACCTGATGGCGGTTGCCCACTATCTTGAGGCACTCGACTGGCAAAGAGACGTTATAAGGATTCAGGCCCTGCTTGGGGCAAAAAATCCTCATGCCCAGACATACCTTGTTGGCGGTATGGCCATTCCCGTAGACCCCAACAGTCAGAATGCCCTTAATGCAGGCAGCATTGCCTTTATCTCAGGCCTTGCAAAAAAAGCCCATGACTTTGTGGCAGAGGTCTACATACCTGATCTCCTCGCTGTTGCCTCCTTTTATAAGGAATGGGCAACATATGGCGAAGGAGTAGGCAACTTTCTTGTCTATGGAGAATTCCCGAAGGACAACATCAGCAACACCGACAACCTCTGGCTGCCAAGGGGTATAATACTCAATAAGGACCTTGGCACGGTACATCCGGTTGACCACACCAAGATCACCGAATATGTCACCCGCTCGTGGTATGAATACCCGGAAGGCGACAACAGTGGAAGGCATCCATGGGATGGCATGACGAATTACAAGTATACAGGCCCGAAGCCGCCGTATAAATTCCTTGACACCGACGGTAAATACAGTTGGCTCAAGGCACCGAGGTATGACGACAAGCCCATGGAAGTCGGCCCGTTAGCCAGGATGCTTGTGGCCTATGCAAGCGGACACAAGAGGGTTCAGGAGGTGGTAAACCATGTCTTAAAGACCCTTGGAGTAGGTCCGGGGGCATTGTTTTCAACCCTTGGAAGGGTTGCGGCCCGCGGGGTCGAGACACTCGTAACGGCAGAGATGCTCCCGGTCTGGCTTGATGAGCTTGCAGCCAACATGAAGAAAGGCGACCTCAGGGTTCATAATGACGAAAAATGGGACCCCTCCACCTGGCCGAAAGAGGCACAGGGCTATGGCTGGCAGGAGGCTCCAAGGGGTGCGCTTGGACACTGGCTGAAGATTAAAGATGGAAAGATAGCCAATTATCAGTGTGTGGTCCCCAGCACATGGAACGGCTCTCCAAGGGATGCAAAGGGACAACGCGGACCCTATGAAGCCGCCCTGAGAGGCACCCCGGTGGCAGATATTGAACAGCCTCTGGAGATACTCAGGACAGTCCATTCCTTTGACCCCTGCATGGCCTGTGCCGTCCACATTGTTGATCCCGACGGCACAGAGGTCACGAGGATAAAGATTGTATAATGAAGAGACATATCTCATGAAGAAAGATATCTCGCAAAGGCGCAAGGGCGCAAAGGAAAGAAAAAGCTCTAATGGTTCAAAGAAAATTTTGCGAACTTTGCGCCTTTGCGAGAAAATAAACTCAGGAGATAGTCATGCAACAAGCTGAAAGGATAAGGGTTTATGCCTGGGAGTTTCCGGTCAGGCTTACACACTGGATAAATGCACTCTGCGTAGTAGCCCTTTCCATCACCGGGTTCTATATCGGCAATCCCTTCATGTATGCCGTATCCTCAAATGAGTACATTATGGGATGGATGAGGTTTATCCATTTTGTAACGGCCTATACATTGATGATGAGTGTTATTATAAGGATATACTGGTCATTTGCAGGCAACAGGTATGCAAGCTGGAAGGTCTGGATACCGCTGACCGGCAGACAGTGGAGAGAGATCGGGGCGGCCCTTAAATTCTATTTCTTTATAAGCAGGAAATCACCCAAAGCCGTCGGTCATACAGCCCTTGCAGGTATAACATATTTCTTTGTGTTCGGTCTCTTTATCTTTCAGATAATTTCCGGATTCGCCCTCTACTCAGTTAACCATCAGGGCGCTTTATGGACGGTCCTCGGTGGCTGGCTTACAGGGATAATGCATCTTCAAACAATAAGACTCTACCACCATCTTGTCATGTACGTTATTGCCGTCTTTATCGCTGCACATATCTACATTGCCTGGTATATTGACCTCAAGGAACGCAATGGACTGGTGGGCTCCATCTTCAGCGGGGACAAGTTTGTTTCAGGGAAAGAATGGGAGTAGACATTGCGGTAGTCGGTATCGGCAACATATTACTCAGTGACGATGGAGTGGGAGTTTTCGTCCTTGAAGAAATAAAGAAGAGGGATATCCTGCCCGGCAATGTTGACTTGATTGACGGCGGGACAATGGGACTTGATCTCCTGCCCTTTATTGAAGGAAAGGAGCGGGTTATCTTCATTGATGCCGTTGACTTCAAGGCTGAACCAGGCACTATCGGCGAGCTCAACAACAATGAGATACCCCATTATTTTTCTTCCAAACTCTCTGTTCACCAGATAGCCCTTCCTGACATGATAGCGGCGGGACAATTACTGGGTACAATACCGGAGGAGATGTGCCTGATAGGAATACAGCCGGGAACCATTGAAACAGGTTACGGTCTCAGTCCTGAAATCCAGCGGCAGGTTGACAGGTTGATTGCAAAGGTTATAAATAAACTCTCGGGCTGGGGAGTAGTGTTGAATTGACTATTGACTATTGATTCTAATCTGCTGAAATCTGAGAAATCTGCGGATATGACTTTTTGATACAGGAGACCCCGAATGTGCCTTGCAGTTCCCTCAAAAATAATCAGGATCAATGACCTCATGGCCACCATTGATGTTATGGGAGCAAGGCGTGAGATAAGCCTTATGATATTGCCTGAAGAGGCGAAGATAGGAGACTACGTCCTGGTCCATGCGGGATTTGCAATCCAGAAGGTTCAGGAAGATGTGGCCCTTGATTCACTTGATCTCATCAATATAATTGTTCAGGGAATGGAAGAGGAGCGCTAAAGTCCCTCTACGGTATGAATCAGTGCCTCTGCCACCTGGGCCATAAAATCCGGTGAAAGGGTTTCAGAGGTATCAGCCGGCGTATGGTAGTTTGGATTGCGGAACATCGCGGTGTCCGTTATCATGACGGCCGGATATCCGGCATCCCAGAAGGGTGCATGGTCACTGAACCGGGTCTCGGGAAGCAGAAAACCCCTTGCATGTGCCCTGTATGTTACGACCTTGAGTTCAGGCACATAGCGTTCAGCCGACTCCTTGAATCCCGCCATAATCCCGTCAGCTTTTTTATTCCCTACAACGCCGATAAAGTCACCCACATGCGGCACCTTAACAAGGGGCGGAAGCAACTGGCTTTCAGGTTTGTGACTGATATATCCAACTGATTCGAGGATCAGGACAGCCCTGTACATCTCTCCCCTCGACTTCATCTTATTTACAAAGTGTTTACTCCCTATAAGGAAATGAATGCTATGCGGCTGAGGTTCCTCAAGGGTAAAGGCCACAAACTTTATACCCTTCCGCGGCCCCAGACTCCTTGCAGCCTCAAGCATAACAGCCACTCCGGATGCGTTGTCATCGGCTCCGGGACTATTCACCACTGCATCATAGTGGGCTCCTGTCAGCACCCACTCCTCTTTGCTCTCCATGCCAAAGGGTGTTGCTATGATGTTCCGGTATGACTTTCCATTAAAAACAAACTCATCCCGCTGGACCATAAAGCCGGCTGCTACGAATTCCCTCTCAATATATTCCGCCCTCGCATGAAGGGCATCATAATGATAACATCCGTCCCTCAGGCCTTCCACTGCCCTGACTGTCTCAAGGATTCTATTCTTCATTCACTCACTCACAATCGCCATGACTATCTCTATTACTTGGCAGATCAGTATATGCAAGCTGCTGCCGAAGAAAGCATATCCCGTCTAAAAAAGAAAAAGGGCTGGAGAGATAAACCCCTGCCGGCCCTTTTCACACGATACCGTGTTTTCTAAACTATCTCCACAAGTTTGATCTCAAAGATAAGGTCTTGCCCGGCAAGGGGGTGATTAGCATCAAGTGTTATGGAATTTTCGTCCATCTCGGTGATGGTAACATTGGTAACTGTTCCCTCAGGTGTGCGTATCTGAAGTTCCACACCTACATCAGGTTCAATATCTGGTGGCACCTCTGACCTTTCAACAGCAACCAGCAGTTCATCCCTGTATGGACCATAGGCTTGATCCGTTGGAATATTAACGGTTTTTGTATCACCCACATCCATCCCGACAACAGCATTTTCAAAACCGGGAATCACCATCCCCTGCCCCAGGGTAAACTCAAAAGGTTCCCTTTCCAGAGAGGAATCAAAGATCGTACCATCGTCTAAAAACCCGCTATAGTGTACCTTGACCGTATCTCCTGCCTTTACCTGAACCATTCTTTTCTCCTTTCCTGAATCATGCAGTAAATTAATTTATTCACAATTACTTAAGCGTAGCATAAATTAATGTTCCTGTACAACTAAAATACAAATCCCTAATATTTTAAGGCCGGATATAGTAGAATAGTTTAATACAACAAAAGAGGTGAAGCATGACGGATATAGTATTTTTTGTTATCGGCCTCCTCTCCGGCGGAGTGATTGTCTGGCTCCTCATGAGGGTAAAACTCTCAAAAGAAACAGCCGCTCTTCAGTCGGAACATTTTAATGAGCTGGCCGGAATAAGAGAGGGGCTTAAGGCCTCGGAGGCAAGAATAGAGGAACTGCGAACAGGAATACTTGAAAAGGACAGAATAATTGATGAGATCAGGAATGAATTAACTGCAGAGAGGACCCAGAGGGTGGAGGCCGCAACAAAACTCGAATCATCGGAAAAGGGCCTCACTGAACAGAAGCACCTGCTTGAGACAATGAAGAAAGAGCTTACCGATACATTCAATGCCCTCTCCTCGGCAGCTCTGAAGAGCAGCAGCGAAGATTTCCTGAGGCTTGCCACTGAACAGCTTGGAAAGGTTGCAGCAGAAACAAAGGGGAGATTAGGAGAACACCAGGCCTCAATAAACGGACTCGTTAAACCACTACATGAAGCCCTCAGAAACTATGAAAAACAGATTCACTCCCTTGAATCCAGCAGGCGGCAGGACTACGGCAGCCTGAACCAGCAGATAAAGACACTCACGACCACTCATCAACAACTGCAGCAGGAAACAAGCAAGCTGGTCACTGCATTGAGAAAACCGCAGGTCAGCGGTTCATGGGGACAGTTGTCCCTCAAAAGAACAGCGGAACTCGCAGGCATGAGCGCCAATTGTGACTTCTTTGAGCAGGAATCCGTAACCACCGAAACAGGCAAACTGAGACCCGACATGATCGTGAGGCTGCCGAATGAAAGAGAGATTGTGGTTGATGCAAAGGCGCCTGTGGATGCATACCTGAAGGTTATATCGAGCACAACAGAGGCGGAAAGAGAGACGGCTTTATCAAATTATGTAAGCCAGGTACGTGCCCATCTGAATGCACTCGGGTCCAAGTCCTATTGGGACCAGTTCAGGAAATCACCCGAGATGGTAATAATGTTCCTCCCGGGTGAATCCTTCTTCAGCGCCGCCCTTGAGCATGACCCTGCGCTCATAGAGGACGGCAGCATCAAAAAGGTCATCCTTGCAACCCCGACCACATTCATCGCCCTACTGAAGGCAATAGCCTATGGATGGCAGCAGGAGGAACTTACAAAACATGCACAGGAAATCAGCAGACTCGGCAAGGAACTCTACGAGAGGTTTGCCGTAGCAATGGAGCATTTCGCAAAGACAGGGACACACCTTGAAAAGGCTGTCGAGAGTTACAATCAGGGGGTCAGGTCAGTGGAGTCGAGGCTGCTGCATTCCGTCCGGAGGTTCAAGGAACTCGGCATCTCCAGCGGGAAGGAAGTGCCGGTGCTCGAAGAGATCGATGAACGGCCCAGGGGAATCGATATACCTGAGTCGGTGTAGTAGT
>CAZXDE010000074.1:0-8831 GCA_964639515.1 uncultured Thermodesulfovibrio sp. | reverse complement strand
TTGGTGTTGGAGATGTCATAACGGTAGACAGGTTTCAGAAAGGTGACAGGGTGGTTGCAACAGGTATCTCAAAGGGAAAGGGTTTTCAGGGAGTAATGAAGAGGTTGGGGTACAGCGGTGGTCCGGGATCGCATGGTTCCATGTTTAACAGGGCGCCGGGGTCAATTGGCGGCAGCTCTTTTCCGTCAAGGGTCTGGAAGAACACAGGTATGCCCGGACGCATGGGTGGACGAAGAGTTACGGTCAGGAATCTTGCCGTGGTTGATGTAAAACCGGAGCAGAATCTGATTTTAATAATGGGTGCGCTTCCGGGACCTGTCGGCGGATATATAGAGATCAGGAAGGATGATTGAAAATGCCTGAGATAGAGATAAGAGATAAAAACAATAATGTAGTTGAGAAGGTGCCGGTTTCAGAGGAGATATTCGGGTTAGAGGTCAGAACAGGCCTGCTCCATGAGGCTGTAGTCAACTATCTTGCCAATCAGAGGCAGGGTACTCATGCCGCAAAGACACGCGGAATGGTGCGTGGCGGAGGAAAGAAGCCCTGGAAACAGAAGCATACGGGAAGGGCAAGACATGGCAGCATAAGGTCTCCCCTGTGGAAGGGGGGTGGTGTTGTTTTCGGGCCTCAGCCAAGGGATTACAGTTATAAAATGACGAGGAAGCAGAGAAGGCTGGCCATGAAGACGGCCCTGAGTACAAAGCTGAGGGATGGTGAGCTTATAGTCATTGACTCTATTGACTTTGACAGCCCGAGGACAAGGGATATGGTTGCCCTGCTTAAGGGATTGGGAATTGAAGGCAAGTCTGTGCTGATAGTTGTTCCGGAGAAGGATGACAATGTCTATCTTTCAGCGAGAAACATTCCAAGGGCAAATGTTGCAAGGGCGGCTGATATAAATACATACGAGCTGCTTGTGCATAATCATGTGCTGATGACAAGGGATGCGCTTAAGAAGGTGCAGGAGGTTGGAGAATGAGAGGCTCACACGATGTTTTAAAGAAACCTGTTTTTACAGAGAAGGCTACTTATTTGAAGGAAACAGGTAATAAACTGATAGTAGAGGTCGACAGAAAAGCCAATAAGATCGAGATAAGGAAGGCGTTTGAAGAAGTCTTCAAGGTGAAGGTTATGAAGGTTGCAACAATAAATGTTCGTGGAAAGAAAAAGAAGTGGGGTCGTTCCGTGGGCCGGTCTTCGGCAATGAAGAAGGCGGTTGTTACCCTTAGAAAGGGTGAGAAACTCGACTTTATAGAAGGGGTTTAATGATTTGTTGTTTAAAATGGTAAAACAGGACTTGTGTATCTGTATTTCACGGATTTTGTAATTTTCAATTTTGAATTTAAGGAGTAGAGATGGGAATCAGAATATATAGACCAACATCACCAGGCAGAAGATTCATGTCGGTTGCTGATTACAGTGAACTGACAACTGATAAACCATATATGCCGTTGTGCGTATCCCTTAAGAAGCGGGGTGGCAGAAATAACCAGGGTAGGATAACGGCCTGGCAGAGGGGTGGTGGAAACAGGAGGCTTTACAGGATTGTAGATTTTAAAAGAGACAAGTTTGGTGTGCCGGCAACAGTGGAGACCATAGAGTATGACCCGAACAGATCGGCAAGGATTGCATTGTTGAAATACGTTGATGGTGAACGGAGATACATAGTTGCACCAAACGGTATCAAGGTTGGAGACCAGGTGACGGCCGGACCGGAGGCAGAGATCAAGGCAGGGAATGCCTTGCCTTTAAGGAACATGCCGCTTGGTACTTTTATACATAATATTGAGTTAAGGCATGGACAGGGGGGCAAGCTCGTCAGGAGTGCCGGGACTCAGGCCCAGCTTGTTGCAAAGGATAAAAAATATGCACAGATAAAGCTTGGTTCCGGAGAGGTGAGGCTGGTGCCGATAGATTGTATGGCGACAGTCGGCCAGGTCAGTAATGTCGATCATGAGAATATAAATTATGGTAAGGCCGGCAGAAAGCGCTGGGTTGGCAGACGGCCAAGTGTCAGGGGTGTGGCAATGAACCCGGTAGACCATCCCCTTGGAGGTGGTGAAGGGAAGAGTTCCGGTGGCAGGCCGGCTTGCTCACCCTGGGGTAAACCTGAGGGTGTAAAGACCAGGAAGAATTACAAAACCGATAAATTAATCATAAAGAAGAGAAAATGAAGAGAGCAGGGGTTTTAATGCAAGAAAAAATATGGTTAAATAGCCGGCTTGCAAGCTGGAGTCAATGTAAAGGAGGCGTAAGTGCCAAGGTCTCTTAAAAAAGGTCCATTTGTTGATGTAAAGTTAATGAGGAAGGTTCAGGTCATGATCGATACCGGAGAGAAAAGAATAATCAAGACCTGGTCCCGCAGGTCCACCATACTGCCTGAGTTTGTAGGCTTGACGTTTGCAGTTCATAATGGAATGAAGTTTATTCCTGTGTACGTTTCCGAAAATATGGTGGGACATAAGCTGGGAGAGTTTTCACGTACGAGGACTTATAAGGGACATGCAAGGAGTGAGAAGACCACAAGGGTGAAGGGTTAAAAATGTCTATGGAATCTAAGGCTATGCTGAGATACGCAAGGATTACACCAAGAAAGGCCAGAAGGGTGATTGACCTTATACGGGGCAAAAAAGCCGGAGATGCAATGATTGCCCTGAAGTTTATGCCTTACAGGGGGGCGCCGTTTGTAGAAAAACTGCTCCGTTCCGCAATGGCCAATGCGGAGCAGAAGGAAGTCGATGTTCCGGAGGATATGAGAGTAGTTACGGCCTATGTTGATGAAGGCCCCGTGATGAAGAGGCTTTTCCCAAGGGCAATGGGAAGGGCAAATATTATAAAGAAGAAGTCGTGTCATATAACCATAGTGCTTGCAGAGGAGGAGTAAATTTGAATGTTAAACTTTTAATGTTGAATGTTAAATTGTTCCCGGTTTTTAATTCATCATTCAACATTTATAATTCAACATTAAATCCGGGGGTGCATTTTGGGACATAAAACTCATCCCGTAGGTAACAGAATCGGGATAATCAGGACATGGGAATCAAGATGGTTTTTAAAGCAGGGATATGCAAAGCAACTTCATGAAGACCTGCAGATCAGAAAGCACATTAAGGGGAAACTTTATCATGCAGGAGTCTCAAAGATTGAGATAGAGAGGGTTGGTGAAAGAGAGGGTCAGAAGGTCAGAATCGCCATTCATACTGCAAGGCCGGGTATTATCATAGGTAAGAAGGGAGCAGAGGTGGAGAGGCTGAAGAAGGATATAGAGGCCATGATTGGAAAGCAGGTTGCCATTGATATAAAAGAGGTAAGAAAGCCGGAGCTTGATGCGCAGTTGGTGGCGGAAAACATTGCGATGCAGCTGGAAAAGAGGGTTGCTTACAGAAGGGCGATGAAGAAGGCCGTTGGTTCGGCCATGAGGTTCGGATCTCAGGGTATAAGGGTTCATTGTGCCGGCCGGCTTGCAGGAGCTGAGATTGCCAGGAAAGAATGGTATAGAGACGGACGTGTTCCATTGCACACCTTTCGTGCAGATATAGACTATGGGTTTGCAGAGGCAAGGACAACGTATGGTGTAATAGGTGTAAAGGTCTGGATGTATAAAGGTGAGGTCCTGAGTGCTACCCGTTAGTTACCGGTCGCCGGCTTTGGAGACGACTGGTGACAGATGAAATAAAGGAGTTATAAGCTATGTTAATGCCGAAGAAAGTTAAGTTTCGAAAGACCCAAAAGGGCAATATGAGAGGAAAGGCCTATAGGGGATCCGATGTATCTTTCGGACAATACGGGCTCAAGGCCCTTGAACCGGGATGGATAACAAGCAGGCAGATAGAGGCTGCGAGGGTTGCAATTACAAGGCATGTGAAGAGGGGCAGCAAGCTCTGGATAAGGATATTTCCGGACAAGCCCATTACAAAGAAACCTGCTGAGACAAGGATGGGAAAAGGAAAAGGAAATCTTGAGTACTGGGTTGCAGTGATTAAGCCCGGGCGAATTCTGTACGAGATGTCGGGAGTGTCTGAGGATGTTGCAAGGGAGGCCCTCAGGCTGGCTTCACATAAATTGCCTGTAGCTACGAAGTTTGTAAAGAGAGAGGAGGCTGTGCTTTGAACCCTTCCGATTTGAGAAACATGACGGCTGAGGAACTCCGGCAAAAAGAGAAGGAATTGAGAAAAGAGCTCTTTAATCTTAGGTTTCAACAGGCAACAGGTGAAATTCAGAACCCTAAGAGGATTAGTTTTGTAAGAAAGAGTATTGCAAGGATTCTGACTATAATTACAGAGAAGAAGAAACAGAAAGTTGCTTGATTTCAACACGATAATCACGAAGACTAAAGGCTGAAATACTATTAGGTGTTTTCTGATAATATATAAACGATAAGGAGTAGAAGAGGTAGACATGCCAAGAAAAGTCTTTGTTGGTAAGGTAGTAAGTGACAAAATGGATAAGACGGTGACCGTGGCGGTTACGCGACAGTATAAACACCGGCTTTATAAAAAGATTATCAAGAGGGTATCCAAATTTAAGGCACATGATGAGGATAACCGTTGCAAGTCCGGGGATACAGTCAAGATTCTTGAGTCAAGACCGTTAAGCAAGACTAAACGGTGGGTTATTGTAGACGTACTGAAAAAGGAAAGTTAGAGTCGTTATACAAAAGCTCGGGGAAACGATAATAGGATAACAGGTCTTGTTTTTTTCTTTTTCGTGTTTTCAGATTTCCGTATAACGTAAAACGAAATCCGGGAGTGATAGGAAGATGATACAGGTACAGAGCATTCTTGAAGTAGCAGATAACTCGGGGGCCAAAAGGGTAATGTGTATAAGGGTACTTGGGGGCTCACAAAGAAGATATGCGAGGGTAGGGGATATTATCGTTGTGAGTGTAAAGGAGGCTGTTCCCAACAGTAACGTAAAAAAGGGTTCCAAGGCAAAGGCTGTTGTGGTGAGGACGAAGAAGGAGACCCGGAGACCGGATGGCACTTATATCAGGTTTGACCAGAACGCCTGTGTGCTGATAAATGCACAGGGTGAGCCGGTTGGAACAAGGGTGTTCGGCCCTGTAGCAAGAGAATTAAGGTGGAAGGAATTTACCAAGATTGTGTCGTTGGCACCTGAGGTATTATAGAGTATCAGAGCAGGCGCTCAGTGTGAGAAGAACCGTTCACAGATGTCGACACTGAGTAGTAAGGAGGAAAAATGGGGTTAAAGATAAAGAAAAGCGATAAAGTGATCGTTCTATCCGGAAAAGAAAAAGGAAAGCAGGGCAGAATCCTTTCGATTATACCGAAGAAAAACCGTGTAATAGTTGAACGTGTAAACATGATAAAGAGACATATGAAGCCGTCAAGGCAGTACTCCCAGGGTGGTATAATAGAAAAAGAAGGCACCCTTCATATATCGAAGATTATGCTTGTATGTCCGAGATGTCAGAAACCTTCCCGTATCAGTAACCATATTCTTGATGATGGACGCAAGGTAAGGCTCTGCAAGAGATGTAAGGAGGTAATAGACCAGTAATGGCTGAGAACAAATATATTCCGGGACTGAAAGAGAAATATTCTAAAGAGGTGATTCCTCAGTTGATGAAGGACTTATCCTGTAAAAATGTGATGCAGGTTCCGAAACTTGAAAAAATCGTCCTTAATGTGGGACTCGGTGAGGCGATGCAGAACATCAAGCTCCTCGATGCAGCGCAGAAAGAACTTTCCATGATATCGGGACAGAAGGCCGTTATAACAAAGGCGAAAAAGTCCATAGCAGGATTTAAGCTGAGAAAGGGGATGCCTATAGGTTGCAAGGTTACACTCAGGGGTGACCGGATGTATGATTTTCTTGACAAACTTATAAGCATCGCCATACCCCAGATCAGGGACTTCAGGGGGCTTACTGCAAAGTCCTTTGACGGCAGGGGAAATTATGCAATGGGTGTTAAAGAGCAATATATATTCTCCGAGATAGACTACGAAAAGGTTGATATGGTTCACGGGTTTGATATTATAATATGCACAACTGCCAAAACCGATGGAGAGGGTAAGGCACTGTTGAGATATCTTGGAATGCCTTTTAAGGATTAAGGACAAACTCACAGTGTAGCATACATGTAAGGAGTGATTAAGATATGGCCAAGAAGTGTTTAGTTGAGAAGACGAAGAGAACACCGAGGTACAAAGTCAGGGCATATAACAGATGCCTTATCTGTGGCAGGCCCAGAGGATATCTGAGACGGTTTGCCATGTGCCGGATCTGTTTCAGGACGCTGGCACATCAGGGACTAATCCCTGGAGTAACAAAATCAAGTTGGTAGGAGAGAGGCATGTTAACTGACCCGGTTGCCGATATGCTGACAAGGATCAGGAATGCCACCATGGTCAGGGCTGAGAAGGTGGATATTCCCGCGTCACGCATGAAGTTGGAAATAGCCAAGATACTCAAGGAAGAAGGGTTTATCAGGGCATATAAGATTATCAAGGACAAAAAACAGGGGGTTCTCAGGGTCTCCTTAAAATATGTTGACGGGCAGAGTATCATCTCCGGGCTGAAGAGGGTGAGTAAGCCCGGCAAGAGGGTCTATGTCGGCTACAGAGAGGTGCCGGTTGTAATGGGAGGAGTGGGGCTGGCAATACTTTCAACGCCTAAAGGCATCAAGAGTGACAAGACCTGCAAATGGGATAAGCTCGGTGGAGAACTTCTCTGTCATGTCTGGTAAATTCAGTCATAAGGCATTGGTCTTTTGTAGTCCGGGACCGGTTAATGTCAAGGTGACAAACATACTTGTAAGCGAGGAGAATTAAGGGATGTCAAGGATAGGAAGAAAACCTGTAGAGATACCGAAGAGTGTGGATGTGAAGGTTGAGGGAACCCTTATCGAGGTAAAGGGACCAAAGGGTGAGCTTAGCTGGAATTTCCCGTCTTCCATGAATCTCAATATAGAGAAGGACAGTATCCTGGTTTCAAGACCTGATGATACAAAGCAAAAGAAGGCGCTTCATGGACTCACGAGAAGCCTTATTGCCAATATGATAGAGGGTGTAAGTGCGGGGTATAAAAAAGAACTGGAAATAGTCGGGATCGGATACAAGGTGGAGCCAAAAGGTAAAACACTTGTTTTTTCTCTTGGATATTCGCATCCTGTTGAATTCATACTGCCTGAGGGTGTATCTGCTGAGGTTGACCCTAAAGCCCGGCCTATTAAGGTTACGCTTACGGGTTATGACAAACAGCTTGTTGGTCAGGTAGCGGCAAATATCCGGGCACTGAGACCGCCGGATGCATATAAGGGAAAAGGGATACGCTACGCAGGTGCGAGGCTCAAACTTAAACCCGGTAAGGCAGGTAAGAAGTAAGGAGCAGGCAAAATCCTGCTGAATTTGAGTTTAACAGTGCTTAATGCATACTGTATAATATGATGTACTTAAATAAATGCGGAGGTTTCCTGAGTTGAGAAGAACAAGAAGAGAAGCAAGAGAGAGAAGAAGCAACAGGGTAAGAAAGAAGGTCTTTGGAATGCCGGAAAGGCCGAGGCTTGCTGTTTATGGTTCACTGAATCATATATATGTTCAGATTGTTGACGATATGAAGGGAAATACCCTGATTGCAGCTTCGACACGAGATAAGGAGATGCAGGACCTGTCAACTCATGGCGGCAATAGTGAGGCTGCAAGGAAGGTGGGTGGGCTCCTGGCGAAGAGGGCCATAGAGAAAGGTATTAAAAAGGTGGTCTTTGACAGGGGTGGCTTCAAGTTTCATGGCAGGATCAAGGCGCTTGCAGATGCTGCGAGAGAAGGCGGACTGGAATTTTAGATATTGAAGATTGGCGATTGAATATTGAAAATGTGGTTGATTCAGGAAAACAGCCATAATTGAAACGATTGTTGTTTTAAAAAGATTAAGGACATTATGATGGATGTTTCTTTTTAATTTTTCAATCGTCAATAATCAATGAGCAAATCAAAAAGGAGGAATGGTGCAGAGGATTGACCCGTCAGAGCTGGAAATACAGGAAAAGGTAATCTTTATCAATAGAGTTTCCAAGGTGGTCAAGGGAGGACGGAGGTTTTCCTTTACAGCCCTTGTTGCAATAGGTGATGGTAACGGTACGGTTGGGCTTGGCAAAGGCAAAGCCTCGGAGGTTCCGGAGGCCATAAGGAAGGCAATAGAGCAGGCCAAAAAAACACTCATAAGATTTCCTCTCAAGAACGGCACTATACCATACGACATAATAGGAAAGTTCAGTGCAGGAGAAGTCCTGATAAAGCCTGCACCAAAGGGTACCGGTGTAATTGCCGGAGGAGCTGTAAGGGCGGTGCTTGAGGTGTCGGGTATTGAAAATATAGTCGCCAAGTCCATCAGAAGTCATAATCCGTTTAATGAGGCTAAGGCAACACTGAATGGACTTGTGAGTCTTAAAGACCCTGAAGTCGTGAGAAGATTGAGGGGGAAGTCATCTGAGGAAGAGACCAGGGAGGCCCGGAAGAATGCTTAGGATAAAGCTGAAGAGAAGCTATATCGGTAACCCTGAGAAATTGAGAAGAGTGCTCAGGAGCCTCGGTCTGAGAAGGATAGGGCAAACCGTCATGCACCCTGACGTTCCTGTTATAAGGGGAATGATTAACAAGGTTCCGCACCTTATAGATGTTGAAGAATCCAGGAGTGAATGAAGATTGAAGACAGTAGATTTGAAATGGAGGTTTTGTAATGAAAATAGATGAATTAAAGCCTGCCGACGGGAGCAGAAAGAGGAGTAAGAGGATCGGCAGGGGACCGGGCTCAGGACATGGAAAGACCTCCTGTAAAGGACACAAGGGACAAAAAGCCCGTTCCGGGGG
>CAZXDE010000073.1:0-8946 GCA_964639515.1 uncultured Thermodesulfovibrio sp. | reverse complement strand
TGTCATTGCGAGTCTGCTCTGTCATTGCGAGTCTGCTCTGTCATTGCGAGTGAAGCGAAGCAATCTCTATCCGTCTGATTTTAAAACGGATTGCTTCGTCGCTTTGCTCCTCGCAATGACAATTACGGTTTTTTACAAAACCATCAAATTTGATTTCTGAAAAAATATCGTGTTAGAATTAAAAATCCCGTTTGGAGTTGAGGAGTTGAGGAGTTGAGGAGTTGATATCTGCTGTGATCTTTCAATCAAATAAATTATGAGGTGCATATGGTAGAGGAAAACGTTCCCACGGGCCTTACCTTTGATGATGTCCTTCTCATTCCGGCAAAATCCGATGTGATTCCAAAAGAGGTTGACGTCACAACATACCTCACACGCAATATCGGCTTAAACACTCCCATCGTCACTTCTGCAATGGATACAGTCACTGAAGCCTCCATGGCCATTGCCATGGCAAGAGAAGGAGGCATCGGGTTTATACACAGGGCAATGCCTCCCGACAGGCAGGGCCTTGAGATTGATAAGGTTAAAAAGTCTGAAAGCGGTATGATCATAGACCCGATAACCGTCTCTCCCGACGCCCCTATCAGTGACGCCTTTGCCTTAATGACCCGGTACAGGATATCAGGGGTTCCCGTGACGGTAAAAGGCAAACTGATAGGTATCCTCACAAACAGGGACCTCAGGTTTGAGACACATATGGACAGAAAGGTCAAGGATGTAATGACAAAGGAGCGGCTCATTACAGCCACTGAGAATATCACCCTTGATGAGGCAAAAGAGACCCTGCATAAGTACAAGATTGAAAAGCTTCCCATTGTTGACAGGGAAAACAATCTGAAGGGATTAATAACCATAAAGGACATAGAGAAAAGGAAAAAATACCCCCATGCCTGCAAGGACTCTGTAGGCCGGCTGCGTGTTGGAGGGGCTATCGGTGTCGGCAGGGAGGCTATAGAGCGTGCAACGATTCTTGTACGTGCAGGTGTTGATGTCCTGGTTATTGATACGGCCCATGGACACAGTAATGCGGTGATAACGACACTGAAGGAATTGAAAAAGAAGTTTGAGGTTGATATGATAGCCGGTAATGTTGCAACTAAAGAGGGTGCCGGAGACCTTATCGAGGCAGGCGCCGATGCCATAAAAGTGGGAATAGGTCCCGGGTCTATCTGTACGACAAGGGTAATTGCCGGTGCAGGTGTTCCACAGATTACCGCCATCAAGGAATGTTATTCCGTTGCAAAACAACATGGTGTTCCCGTTATAGCCGATGGAGGAATAAAGTATTCCGGAGATATCACCAAGGCCATTGCATCAGGGGCACACTCTGTTATGATAGGCAGCCTTTTTGCCGGCACGGCTGAATCACCGGGAGAGATAATCCTCTATCAGGGCAGAAGTTACAAGGTTTACAGGGGCATGGGGTCATTAGGCGCCATGGCCCAGGGAGCAAAGGACAGATATGGACAGGAAGGGGTGGATACCCCCAAGCTCGTTCCCGAAGGAGTAGAAGGAAGGGTTCCGTATAAAGGTCCCCTTTCACAGAGCATACTTCAACTTATAGGTGGTTTAAGATCAGGAATGGGATATTGCGGTTGCAGGACACTGAATGAACTGAGGGAAAAGGCAAGGTTTATAAGGATTACAAATGCAGGACTCAGGGAGAGTCATGTCCATGATGTGATAATCACCAAGGAATCCCCTAATTACAGAACAGAATGGTAAAAAGGTAAATATAAAATATGATTGAAAGAGAAAAGATACTTGTTCTTGATTTTGGCTCTCAATATACCCAGCTTATAGCCAGAAGGGTGAGGGAGTGCAGGGTCTATTCCGAAATATTCCCCTTTAATGCGTCTATTGAGAAGATCAGGGAGTTTAATCCAAAGGGGATAATCCTCTCAGGCAGTCCCTCAAGTGTTTACGACGAAGGAGCGCCGATACCTGACAAGGAGATATTCAGCCTCGGGGTTCCGGTGCTTGGAATATGTTACGGCATGCAGTTGATGGCATTTCTCCTCGGCGGGGAAGTCAAAAAGGCCCTCAGGAGAGAGTATGGACGGGCTGAAATCATAATAGATGATGATAAAGACCTCCTGTGGGGAATAATAGACCATTCCGTGGTCTGGATGAGTCATGCAGACAGAATAGAAAAATGTCCGAGGGGTTTTGCTCCCATTGCACATACGGATAACTCGCCCATTGCCGCCATGGCAGACCATGAAAGGATGCTGTATGCGCTTCAGTTCCATCCGGAAGTTGTGCACACAACAGAAGGCAAGAGGATTTTACAGAATTTTGTACTCAATATATGTAAATGCAGGCCCGTATGGCAGATGTCGTCTTTTATTGACTGGGCAGTAGAGGATATAAGGAAGACCGTTGGTGACAACAGGGTAATATGCGCCCTGAGCGGCGGAGTTGACTCCTCGGTTGTTGCGGTTCTTGTACACAGGGCTGTCGGAGAAAACCTTATCTGCATATTTGTAGACAACGGGCTTCTCAGAAAGGGAGAAGTAGAGAAGGTACAGGACACTTTTGAAAGACATTTTCATATAAAGCTGATAACGGTTGATGCAAAAGAACGGTTTCTGAGATTATTGAAGGGGGTTACAGACCCCGAAGAAAAGAGAAAAGTAATAGGGAACGAGTTTATCAGTATCTTTGAGGAAGAGGCCGGAAAGATAAGCGACGCCGTGTTCCTTGCCCAGGGTACTTTATATCCTGATGTGATAGAGAGTGTTTCCTTCAAGGGGCCCTCTGCAATAATAAAGTCTCATCACAATGTCGGCGGTCTGCCGGAGGTGATGAAGTTAAAGCTCATTGAGCCCCTGCGCGAACTCTTCAAGGATGAGGTGAGAGAACTTGGGGAGGAACTTGGACTACCTGAAGAGATCTGCTGGAGGCATCCCTTCCCCGGACCGGGCCTTGCAATCAGGTGCATTGGTGAGATTACAGGTAAAAGACTCGAAATACTGAGAGAGGCAGATGCCATAGTGCTTGAGGAGATAAAGAAAGCAGGGCTGTACAGGGAAATCTGGCAGGCATTTGCGGTTCTTCTGCCGATCAGGAGCGTTGGTGTTATGGGAGATGAACGGACTTACGAACACGTCCTTGCAGTAAGGGCGGTAACAAGTATGGATGGAATGACGGCGGACTGGGCAAAAATACCTGATGACATACTCGGTAAGATGTCAAACCGTATCATAAATGAAGTCACGGGAATTAACCGCGTGGTCTATGACATCAGCTCCAAACCACCGGGCACCATTGAGTGGGAATGAGGCTTCAGGTTATCGGCAGGCATGAATAACAGACAACGAGTGACGGAATGGTCCTGAAAGATTACATTAAAAGCAGACAGGAACTTGTTGACTCTTATTTAAAGAAATATTTTGCCGGCGAATTCCTCCCGGAGAGGTTATACGAATCAGTAACATACTCCCTTTTCGCAGGTGGAAAGAGGATAAGACCTGTCCTTGCAATAGCATCATTTGAGGCCTGTGGAGGAAAGGCAGAGGATATTCTTCCCCAGGCTTCCGCCATAGAGCTCATTCATACTTACTCGCTTATTCACGATGACCTTCCGGCAATGGATGACGATGCGATGAGACGCGGAAAGCCCACAAACCACAAGGTCTTTGGAGAGGCCATTGCCATACTGGCCGGGGATGCCCTCCTGACAGAGGCATTCGTCATGTTTACAGAGGGCGAAAGGTTTTCTCCATATGCCGTGAAGGAGGCAATAAGGATACTGGCCGACGCTGCCGGCCCCAGGGGAATGGTGGGTGGACAGGCCGAAGATATACTTTCTGAAAGAAAAGAACCCGACCCCGGGACAGTGCATTTTATTCATACTCACAAGACAGGGGCACTCATATGCGCTTCAGTCAGGATTGCACCCGTACTTGCCGGGTCTTCCCATGAGATTATTGAAAGCCTTGGCATGTATGGTGAAAAAGTGGGTCTTGCCTTCCAGATTGTTGATGACGTTCTTGATGTTACAGGTGACGCAAACTCGCTTGGTAAAAAAACGGGAGCCGACAGTGAAAAGGGCAAGATGACCTATCCTGCCATCTACGGGATTGAGAGGTCAAAGGCGGCGGCAAATGAACTTGTTGAAGAAGCCCTTTCAGCCATTGATTTTATGGGAGACGGGGCTGACTCCTTAAAGAGTATTGCAAAATATCTCGTGCAGAGGACCAGGTGAGTTGCCGGGACAACATAATGATGAATGATGAATGATGAGTGATATGCTGAAAGATATAAAAGGCCCGGACGATATCAAGGAACTTGATTTTCCCGCCCTGATCGAGTTATCCGGGGAGATCAGGGAGCGGATTATCGAGACTGTATCCTGCACGGGCGGACACCTCGCCTCAAGCCTCGGCGTTATTGAACTGACCATTGCCCTTCATTATGTGCTCGATTCTCCTACGGACAAGATAATCTGGGATGTCGGCCATCAGTCCTATGCACACAAACTGATTACCGGCAGGGAGGAGAGGTTCTCAACACTGAGACAGTACAGGGGAATCTCGGGCTTCCCGAAAAGAACAGAGAGTCCTCATGACCACTTCGGCACAGGACACAGCTCCACATCCATCTCCGCAGCCCTTGGAATGGCAGAGGCAAGGGAGCTTAAAGGAGAGGATTACACTGTGGTGGCTGTAATAGGTGACGGAGCAATGACGGCAGGCCTTGCCTTTGAGGGGCTGAACAATGCAGGGCATCTCGGCATACCCCTTATAGTGGTGCTCAACGACAATGAAATGTCCATATCCAGAAATGTAGGAGCACTCTCCAATTATTTTAACAGAATACTCACAGGTGAGCTATACCAGAGACTCAAAAAAGATACCAAGGCCTTTCTTGAAGGGATTCCAAAGGTTGGCGACAGGATGTACCGCCTTGCCCACAAGCTTGAAGAGACGGTGAAGAGTTTATTACTCCCGGGACATATATTTGAAGAGCTTGGCTTCAATTATATTGGACCGATAGACGGCCATGATATCGGGAACATGGTAGAGACGTTTAAGAGAATCAGGCACTCCGACAGGCCCGTGCTTGTCCATGTGATTACCACAAAAGGGAAAGGGTATGAGTTTTCAGAAAAAAACCCCTCATGGTTTCACGGTGTGGGTCCCTTTGAGCTCACGACGGGTAAACCAAAGGACTCAGGAGAGGTTGAATCATACAGTGATGTCTTCGGCAACAGCCTGACGGAAATTGCAAAGAAAGACGACAGGGTTGTTGCAATTGTTGCAGCAATGACGGAGGGTACGGGTCTGGGCGACTTTGCCCGAACCTTTCCCGACAGATTTTTTGATGTTGGAATTGCAGAACCTCATGCAGTTACCTTTGCCGCAGGGCTTGCAGCTAACGGGTTCATACCTGTGGTGGCGGTATACTCGACATTCCTGCAGAGGGCTTATGATGAGATCCTTCACGATGTCTGCCTTCAGAACCTGCCCGTGGTCTTTGCCATTGACAGGGCCGGTATAGTCGGGGATGACGGGCCAACACATCACGGAGCCTTTGATATAAGCTACCTCAGACACATACCGAATCTTGTGGTTATGGCCCCTAAGGACAAGGAGGAATTTACTGAAATGCTTGGTTTTGCCATCTCTTTAAAGAGACCTGTTGCCATAAGATACCCAAGGGGGAGCTGCACTGAAAAGTTCGACAATGCTCAGCAACCTCTGAGGCTCGGAGAGGGAGAGGTATTGATGGAAGGCAATGATCTGGCCCTCCTTGCCTTCGGCAGTATGGTTTATCCCGCTTATAAAGCCGCTCAGCGTTTGAGGGCGGAAGGGATCGGTACGATGGTGGTAAATGCGCGGTTTGCAAAACCCCTTGACAACGACATACTTCTCAGAATCTCCGACAGAGTAAAAAACCTCGTTACAATAGAAGAGAATTCCGTGGCCGGAGGTTTTGGGTCCTCAGTTCTTGAGACACTCAGCAGTATGGGTATACATGATATGAATGTGAGAGTTATGGGCATCCCCGATATATTTGTTGAACAGGGTACACAAAGCGTTTTAAAAAGACTGCTGGGCCTGGATGAGGACGGCATCTTCTTAACAGCTTCTTCCCTTATAAAACATACCAAATCGAGACATTGAAGGAAAGGCTTGATAAACTCCTGCTAAAGAAGGGCCTCGTATCTTCCCGGGAAAGGGCAAAGGCCTTGATCCTGGAGGGAAGGGTCCTGGTAAACAGATCACCTGTTGACAAGGCCGGTACCCTGATTGATGAAGGGGCTGAGATTGTCCTGAGGGGAGAAGAGCTTCCTTATGCAAGCCGTGGAGGGCTGAAGCTGGAGGGCGCACTTGAGCATTTTCATATTCAGCTTGCCGACCTGGTTGTAATGGATGTGGGGGCCTCTACCGGTGGATTCACTGATTGCATGCTCCAGAAGGGTGCAGTCAAGGTATACGCCGTTGATGTCGGATATGGACAGCTCTCCTGGAAACTGAGGAAAGACCCCAGGGTTGTGGTTCTTGAGAGGACCAACATCAGGTATCTGACAGGGGATTCGGTTCCCGAAAAAGTTGATCTTGTTACAATAGACGTCTCTTTTATATCACTCTTAAAGGTTGTCCCTAAAATACTCGAGTTTCTCAAGAATGGCGGCGGGATACTTGCACTCATAAAACCACAGTTTGAAGTCGGCAAGGGAGAGGTGGACAAGGGTGGAGTGATAAAAAGCATTGAAAAGAGAATGAACGTTGTCGGGAGAATCACCGAAGGTTTTGAGTCCATGGGTCTTGACGTGCAAGGTGTATCTGAATCCCCTGTCAAGGGGCAAAAAGGCAATATAGAATATTTTATTTATGTGATAAACCCGGCTCATGCAGGGTCACAGGTACATTGAGACAGGCTCGGAGTCGCGAGTTTTATATCCCCCTTAGCTAATTTGAGATAAAAATGGCTGAAAAAAAACTTATAGGGCTTGACCTCTCCGTAGCATCTGAAGAGGTAATCCGGATACTCCTGGATGACCCCGCAGATACCGCTATATTCAATGAACTGATGGATGCCAACACGCAGCGGCCCGGGATATTACGGCTCCTTTATGAGCATCCTCAGACTCCTGTTGAAATTGCAGCAGAGGCTGCCTCCCTGCTAAGCCTTCCTGCCAAAATAACAACCGGGGCAATTGATCTTGTCACTGAAGAAAAAGAAGAGGTCAGGCTTCAGAAGAAAGAGAGCATACTCCAAAGGGTTCAGAGGTTGAGCGTGGGGCAAAGGATACAGCTTGCGCTGAAAGGCGGAAAGGATATCAGGAATGTCCTTATAAGAGACCCTAACAGGGAAGTGGTTATCAAGGTGCTTGAGAATCCGAAGATAACCGAAAATGAAGTGGAGATGATAGCAAGGAATCCCTCCTCCCCTGATGATGCCCTGCGATATATTTTCAAGAAAAAAGACTGGATAAGAAAATATAATATAGTGCTTTCCCTTGCATCTAATCCGAAAACACCCATTGGAGTCTCAATGCCTTTAATAACTCGCTTGAGGATGCATGATCTTATTATCCTTGAAAAGAACAAAAACATTCCCGAGGCTGTCAGAAATGCCATAAAAAGGTATATTAAGCTGCGGAAAAAATAGACCGCAGAAATCACAAACGATTATGAGGGGGGAGAAGTGCAGGTAATACCGGAGTTTGTCAGGTCATCCACATGGGAAAAAGTCCTGAACTTTATAGCAACAACTGATGAGGCCGCCCCTTATCTGCTGATGGACAAGGACGTAGTCAGGGAAAAAGCGTCCGTTATCGGCAAAGGGATCCGTAATTGCCGTGTATACTATGCTGTAAAGGCAAATCCTCATATCGAGATTGCCGGATTACTCGACACTCCGGACATGAACTATGAGATTGCCTCTGAAGGCGAGCTGAAGATACTCTCCGCACTCGGGATAAAAGCCGGGAGGATTATATCGAGCAACCCTGTAAAAAGTCCTGCCTTTATCAGGTATGCCGTAGATTACGGCGTAGATTATTTTGCCTTTGACTCTGTGGCGGAAGTGGACAAACTTGCAGCTTATGCTCCGGGGTGCAATGTTTATGTGAGGCTGACGGTGCCCAATGAGGGTAGTGAATGGCCCCTGAGTAAAAAATTCGGTATCGAGCCTGATACGGCAGTCGAACTCCTCTTGTATGCCCGGGAAAGGGGGCTCAATCCTGCGGGCATTACATTTCACGTAGGTTCTCAGTGTACGAATATTTATAACTGGAGTATGGCCCTTGATAAGGTGAGCGCAGTCTGGACCAGTGCCGAGGATGCGGGAATAACTCTTAAAGTCCTGAATATCGGCGGTGGTTACCCGATCAGGTACACGAAAGAGGTTATCGACATACAGAGTATTGAGGAGATGATTGATACCCTCATTTCCCAAAAATTCCCTGAAGATGTTCAGGTGCAGTTGGAACCGGGCCGTGCAGTAGTTGGAGATGCCGGTGTATTTGTCACTTCCGTTATCGGAAAGGCCAGGAGAGGGAATGTTAACTGGTTATATATCGATGTTGGTGTATTTAACGGCCTTATGGAAAGTATTGGCGGGATAAAGTATCAATACATAGTCGGCAGCCGGGCTGAGACGAAGAGGTGGACAATAGCAGGGCCGAGCTGCGACAGTTTTGATGTTATAGCCCATGACGTTGAACTGCCGGAACCGATGATTGGAGACCACATGCTGATTCTTTCCTCAGGAGCCTATACAATATCCTATGCATCTGAATTTAACGGATTTCCTGTACCGAAGACTATCCTGACATGAAGATAGTTTCTCGCAAAGGCGCTAAGCTCGCAAAGAACGCCAAGGAAAGTGTCTGACGGACAAACACTAATTAGAGTCTGTGTATAAAGTCGAACACTTGCTGTTTTCTGTCATTCCGGCTCCTGTTCTCCGTAGTATTACGAAGGATGA
>CAZXDE010000072.1:0-8977 GCA_964639515.1 uncultured Thermodesulfovibrio sp. | reverse complement strand
TTGTTATAATCGAAAGCTCTTTTTTAAGCTATGGGCTACTTCTTGAATTTAGGGTATCAATATCTGTATGAAAATCGGTGTTAATCGTTCGGGCGTGCTGTGCATTAGGCAACACAGTAAGTGACCGGATGAGAGGAGTTGCTCATACATTTCCTCCAAGGTGAGTATGGAAAAATATTCAACCCCGCCAAAACAACATCATCATGACGTAGAGAGGCTGGACGATCGGCGGCTGATTGTCGCCATCGCTATCAATATGTTGTTGACGCTGGCGCAGGTGATCGGCGGCATCATCTCCGGCAGTCTTGCCTTGATAGCCGATGCCTTGCACAATTTTAGTGATGCCGCCTCTCTGCTGATCGCATGGGTGGCACGTAGGATCGGCAGACAACAACCTGACCACCTCAAAACCTTTGGCTATAAACGGGCTGAGGTGATTGCCGCGCTGATCAATCTCGTCACATTGGTGCTGGTGGGGCTCTATCTGATCTATGAGGCTATATGGCGCGTATTTGAACCTCAGGTCATTAAAGGCTGGATGGTTATCATTGTCGCAGGTGTTGCACTGGTGATTGATATAGCCACAGCAATACTGACCTATACCATGTCAAAACACAGCATGAACATCCGGGCCGCCTTTCTGCACAATGTCTCGGATGCTCTGGCCTCGGTGGGGGTCATCGTCGCCGGAACGTTAATTCTGCTTTATGGCTGGTACTGGAGCGATACGCTACTGACCCTGCTCATCGCCGGTTATGTGCTCTATCAGGCCGCAATGCTCTTACCCAAAACCATTCATATCCTCATGGAAGGTACTCCTGAAGGTATCTCGAGTGAGGAAGTGGCCAAGGCTATGGAGTCTATCGAAGGGGTTTCAAATGTTCATCATCTCCACATCTGGCAACTCGATGAACAGAAAAATGCCCTGGAGGCCCATGTGGTCATTGCCGATTTTCTTGACACCGAACAGATCAAAAAGGCGTTGAAAGCAGAGCTTGAGAAGCGGTTTTCCATCAGTCACTCGACTCTGGAGTTCGAGATCGATCATTGCAGCAAGGTTTATTGCTGCTGACCTGTTGCAGTTGAAAGGAGACCTTATGGGTCTGCCCTTGAATCGTGACAAAAGGGACTCAATCTTCCATATATTCAACCTGTCTCAGGTTTTTGTACGAAAGCTCCACCTCTTCAGCAGGCAAATCAGAGAGTTTGCAATCTTTCAATAAAGGCATCTATTTCATGATAATGGGTGATAAAGAAGGTTAAACTGTCTTTTTATGAGACAATTCGTAGCCTTGACAAAAATGTATTGGTTGCTTTATGCTTATATGCTTGTTAGGGATATTTTGTCCCTCTTAAACCACTTGAAGGGGGGTTGAGGATTGCATGCTTTAGGTACCCATTTATTAGTTGAATTAAAGGATTGTAATCATGAGATACTGAAAGACCTGACAGCTGTAAGTGAGGCAATGGTATCTGCTGCAAAGCAAGCCAAGGCAACTATTGTCGATGTATCCTTCCATGAGTTTAGTCCCTTTGGGATCAGTGGTATGGTGGTTATTGCTGAATCTCACCTCTCCATTCATACATGGCCGGAATATGGATATGCCGCTGTGGATATATTTACCTGTGGAGATGTAATTAAGCCGGAAATTGCTGTCCAATACCTAATTGAACAGTTTGAGTCAAAAAACCCATCCATTGTGGAGATGAAAAGAGGGATAATTTCGTGCACAAACGAAAAGCTTCCGCACAAGGTTTGTAATGATCGACTCCAAATGGTTTCTTGAGTTTACAACAGATAAAGAGGCCAGCCTCCATTCACTTGAAGAGGTACTGTATTCGGCACAGACCCGGTATCAGAAGCTGGAGATTCTCAGACTTGGCAGTTACGGCAAGACCCTGGTTCTTGACGGCAAGATGCAGTCTACCCAGCTTGATGAGTTCATCTACCATGAGGCCCTTGTACACCCGGCCATGATTACCCACGGACACCCCAAAAAAGTATTGATTGCCGGTGGAGGAGAAGGGGCTACGATCAGGGAAGTGCTGCGGCACCCCACGGTGGAATCCGTCTGCATGATTGACCTCGATGAAGAGGTAGTGCAGGCATGCAGGGACCACCTCTATGAATGGCATGAGGGCTGTTTTGACGATCCCAGGGTAAGGGTCCTGCATGAGGACGCTCGGAAGTTTATTGCTGAGGGAGACGAGAAGTTTGATGTAATAATCCTTGACCTTCCGGAACCCATGGAAGCAGGTCCTGCCATCAAGCTTTATACAAGGGAATTTTACAGAGAGGTCATGGAGCATCTCGCGCCGGATGGAGTAGCAGTGACCCAGGCAACGTCTGTCTCGGTAAACAACCTGAAAGCCTTTGCCATTATCCATAATACCATGTCCCGGATATTCACGACAGTAAGGGGATACTGGACGTCTGTGCCGTCCTTTTATGTGCCCTGGGGGTTTGTATATGCATCAAACAGCAAAGATCCGAAAGGACTCTCCCACAAGGAACTTGAGGGGAGAATAAGACGCCTCAATGCCACCCTCCGTTTCTATAACCCGGAAGTCCATCACGGCATGTTTGCCATGCCTCAGTACCTGGGAGCTGCCGTTAAGGACGAGCAGAGGGTCAACACTGACACTGAACCCCTCTCCTTTTATTGAACGGTACTTATCCTCCTCTGCATTAAACCCGGCCCCCTCATTCCCGTAGTAGCAATAATGGTCTTGAACCCTGCTTTGCAGTTGCTACAATCGGAAGGTCAACTGTAAACTCTTTTAGTGACTACCGCACCGATAGGGGACCTTTTCTCTCTTGACAAGGGGACTTTTCTTCTACCGGTCTTCCCTTTTTAGTCATCCAATCAACTGCACCTTTAATATCTTCAAAGAAGATTCGAAAGGCATCCGCTGGAACATTATGCTCTCCGGCACTTCCATCGACAAAATGAAGGTTACTAATAAAAATAAGCATACTTTACCCCCAACAAGGGCTTTCACCATTTCATCTTTTAGAAGGTCTTCGAAAGAAGAATCTCCAACATTATTAACTCAATTAACACACATGTATAGCAAAGACGTTTACCCTCATTTTTGATAGCTAAACCCGCAAATTTACTGGCTGTCAGTCTCTCTGAATAGTTGCCGGGTTAATAAGATTTACAAAATATCAAAAGGGTATCAAGGGGCGTGTTTCTTTTGATTATTTGAACGAATTATTATGAAATCCGGAATTTGACAGGTTTTCTATCGACAATTTGGCTGAATTGATTTAATTGCCATGATTGTGCTATAAAATATGTCAGGTATGATTCTCCCGCTGTTTCAATGTCGGGGAAATTACTCCTTGCCCTTATCCCTTGGAGAGGGCTTTATATCCGGAAGGAGGTTTTTTTAGATGGAAATGAATTTTTATGAGAACATTGTAATTATTGACCCTGCCCTTAGTGACGAAGAGATCGAAGCAGCTGCCCAGAAAATCAATGACCTTATAGTCAAAGCCGACGGTGAAGTGCTTAAGGAAGACCGCTGGGGAAGAAAAAAGCTTGCCTATGAGCTGAACAGGAAAACCCAGGGGTATTACATACTTTACACCTTCAAGGCACCCTCCACATGCATTAAGAAACTCGAGGATTTCTACAAGATATATGATCCGGTTTTCAAGTACATGGTAATTAAACTTGAAAAGAACCAGATAGCAGCCCTGATGAACGAGCTCAGGAAGTCTGCCGAGCCTGTTGCCGAGCCTGTTACCGAAGAGGCTGTTGAATCTGCTGAAGGAGTGTAGGCGATGTTTAACAGGATAATTCTTGTAGGCAATCTTACAAAAGACCCTGAACTGAGATACACACCGCAGGGCACCCCTGTGGTAAGTATGCGTATTGCGGTAAATTCCCGGATTAAACAGGGCAATGAATTTAAGGACGAAACCCTCTTTATCGATACGGTTGTTTTCGGCAAACAGGCTGAGAATATTACGCAATATCTCGGCAAGGGGCGTGGTGTGCTTGTTGAGGGAAGACTGAAGGAGAGACGCTGGGAGTACGAGGGGCAGCAGAAGAGCAAGTTCGAGGTAATTGCAAGTACCGTGAGGTTCCTGCCAAGGAAAGACGCATCGGCTGATTATGGCTCCGGAGATGAAACTCCGCCTCCGGAAGAGACGACCGAGCTGGAACCGTTCTAAAGAGAATAGAAAGCAGATTAACTGAATAAAGAAAGGAGTGTCGAAAATGAGAAGGTTTCAACGCAGAAAGTACTGCAGGTTTTGTGCAGACAAGATACCTTACATTGATTATAAGGATATGAAGGTTTTGCGCGGTTATATAACAGAAAGGGGAAAGATCCTGCCGCGGAGAATGACCGGGACCTGTGCAAGACACCAGAGAGAGATTACCACTGCAATAATGAGGGCAAGAAATATAGCATTGCTGCCATTCATGGAAAAGTGAGATGCGGATACCCAAATCCTGGGTAGCTCCCATGACAAAGAGGATTATAAGCGACCTTTTTGACCAGGGGTATATAGAATCCACTGTTCCGGAAAAAGACCTGCTTGTTGCCGTCGAGGGGATTCTCCTCTATGAGTTGATGGCTGAAGACAGGCTTAATGAGGAAGTCAGGGGGATACTTCAGCTCCATTCCTCTGAGATAGAAGAGGGCCGTCTTGATTACAGAAGGCTCTTTGATCTCACAAAGCGTAAACTTGTAAAAGAGAGGAACATTGTTCTATGATGCTGTCAGACGAAAAGGTCACCCATATGAGCCATGTTCTGTTGAAGGAGCTGAAAAAAAAGGGGCTTGTAGTTGTTAAGGAAGACGAGGGGAAGATCAGGCGCCGGATTCAGAAGTCCATTACAGACGAACTTAAGGCAGGGGAAGAGATTGAAGAGGCCGTCAGACGCAAAATCCAGTCCTACTCAAAGAATATAATAGAGGGAAGCTCTGAGTGGGAAGTCCTTTACAGGAAGTTCTTCAAAGAGGAGGAGGCAAAAAGAGGAAGATACTCGGGCTGATAAGGTTCCTCCCGTATTTTTTTCTGATTCTCCTGTCATTCTGTCTTTATTCAGACCTGCCCGACAGAAGACCTGTAATTTTTTCAATAGTCTTTATTCTATTTATCTCCAGTGCCTTATACAGGTATTCAAAACACCGCAGTGAGCTGTTTCTCCTGATATTCGGGGGCCAGGCCTTTTTTGAGGCTTTTCCCCAGGTAAAAGACTCCGGCTGGCTTCACCTTGTCAATATCCCCCTTATGGTGGCCTCGGCCCTTTTCCTCAGCGTCAAATCCTTTTTAATCCTGACGTCTTTGCAGCCACTGCTGCATGGCAGGGAATTACTCTCCTCCGGACGTATGGATGCATTGGCACTCCTGGGCATTGTATTTCTGACATCCCTGCCGGTCAACCTCTATCTATATAAACTGAAAAACAGGATGAAGGATTACAGCAAGTCCTTCAACAAGCTGCAGAGCCAGGCTAAGGATCTTGCGGATAATGCCCCTTCTTTTAATGATGATACCCTGATGTCCCGTTATTTAACAGATGTTTTGGAGGTGGAAGATGATATCCTCGGGCTTTTGAAGATAGCTGAGAAGGCAATGGTGGCAGATGCTGTCAGCCTCTTTATCAACGAAGACAACGGGCTTGTCTGCAGGCTGTCCTCGGGCAGTGCCGGTATAGTTACCACTGGTGACGGGTTGATATATACGGTCTTCAGAAGCGGCAAACCTCTTCTCCATTATTCCGAGTCTCCGGGTAAGGATATCAGGCCGGGGTATCTGAGGGATGAAGAGATTTCAACGCTGCTTGCTGTTCCTGTCATGGAACTCTCAACCTCCATTGGTGTATTGAGTGCCGACAGTTCGAGATACCGTGCCTTTGATCAGCAGGACATAGGGTTAATGGAACTCGTAGCGCATGAAACAGCCAAAATCCTGAAGAGGCAGAGGGTATATTCCCAGATTCAGCTATCATACAGGAGTCTCCGAATCCTGCATGAGGAGAGTGCGCCCCTTGCAAGGTCGCTGGAGCTTTCAGCCCTTTGCGAGAGGATTGTGGAGAGCGCTGCAAGGGTTTCCGGGGGCAAGGTAGTCCTGTTGTTGAAAAAAGGACGTTCGTATGAGCTGTTTACAAAAGGGGCCGGGTACCTGAATGAAAAAAAGGTAACTTCACTCAAGGGAACACTGCTTGAGATGGTTCATGCCAACAGGGATCCCCTTTATCATCCGGATGTGAGCGGATTCAGGACCAGAGTGCTTCCATTCCATTTCAGGGGCGTAAAATCGGTTCTTGCCCTGCCACTTTTTCATGGGGCGAAGATTAAGGGCATACTGACGGTCTTTTCGGAAAGAAAGAATGCCTTCAATTCAATGCAGATTAATCTGCTGGAGATTCTGGTGAACCAGGCATCTGTGAGTATCTCAAATGTCCTCCTGCATGAGGAGATCAAGAAGATGGCCTTTACCGATGGACTGACGGGGCTCTTTAATCACCGCCATTTCAAGGAAAAGCTGACTGAAGAATTCAGGAGGTCGGAAAGGTTTGAGGATACACTTTCACTGATACTTACGGATATCGACCACTTCAAGAAGGTAAATGACACCTATGGACATCCGGTTGGCGATATTGTGCTTAAGGGTGTGGCAGGGATAATCAGCAGGACCGTCAGGGATATAGATATACCGGCAAGGTACGGCGGAGAGGAGTTTGCCATCCTGATGGTGAAGACGGATGCAAAGGGTGCTAAAAAGATAGCTGAAAGGTTAAGAAAAAATATAAAAGCTCATGACTTCAAGGTAGAAGGTAATCTGTTGAAGGTGACCGTGAGTGTCGGTATAGCTTCATATCCTGCTGACGTAACAAGTGGGGATGAACTGGTCGAAAAGGCGGACCAGGCACTTTATGCTGCCAAAAAAGGGGGCAGGGACAGGACATTGCTTTATGGGGATTTGAAATGAGATTCCTCTGCAGAGATGAGAGGTTGTTGAGGGAGTATTTACCTCTGTATGGCATACAACTGTTTCAACAAAACATTCCGGAAAGAAATTTAAACCGTTCAGAGTTCATCATATCGCTTCCTTCCTTAGAAAAAAAGGAACACAAGAAAAAAAAGGAACACACCCCTTAATCCCCTCTTGATAGAGGAGAAAGTCCCAGACCCTCCTGATCATGCCGGGAGTATATAACTCCCCTCTAAAAAGAGGGGGCAGGGGGTGTGTAAAGAGCAGAGACTCTATCTTTCCAGCCCATTGAAGGGAAGCGGAACCGGAAATCTGTTATAATATAAAACCATGTATTCTGATTTGAATTTTTTTCCTCAGGTGAGTGATGAGGAAGTAAACAGGGAAAAGAGCAAGGCCAGGCAGCTCAGGGCCTCCAGGTGGTGGAGGAATAAAAAGGGCAGGGGGGTATGCTTTTACTGTGGAAAGCGGATGTCGCCTGCTGAACTCACAATGGACCACGTGGTGCCTCTCATAAGGGGCGGCAAGAGCACAAAATCAAATATCGTTGCAGCCTGCAAGGAGTGCAATAACAAAAAGAAATATATGCTGCCCATGGAGTGGGACGAATATACAGGGAACAGGGGCGGTGAGGAAGATGTATAGTTTTGACGGCCAGGTGGCCCTTGTTACCGGCGGGACTAAAGGGATTGGTAAGGCTATAGCGCTCTGCCTTGCACGGGGTGGCGCAAGGGTTGTGATCAACTACTCCTCTGATGAAGAGTCTGCTTTAGGTACAGAGGAGGAGCTCAGAGAGATAAATGGTTTCGGACTTTCCCTGAAGGCTGATGTGTCGGATTCCCGGCAGGTGCAGGAGATGTTCGGGCAGATACTCGAGGCAACCGGCACCCTGGATATTCTCGTCAATAACGCAGGGATAATAAGGGACAGTCTGCTCATGCTGATGAAGGAGGAGGACTGGAAAAGGGTTATTGACGTCAATCTGACAGGTGTTTATAACTGCTCAAAGGCGGCACTGAGGCCCATGATTGGTGAGAAGTGGGGAAGGATAATAAATATTGTATCGCCTACGGCATTGATGGGCAGGGCAGGACAGACCAATTATGCAGCCTCAAAAGGCGGGATTCTCAGCTTTACACGCTCACTCTCGAGGGAGGTGGCGAGCTATGGCATAACTGTTAATGCCGTAAGCCCCGGCCTTATTGAGACGGAGTTGACGGCATCCCTCAGTGAAAAGGTAAAGAATGAATTCCTCGGCATGATACCCGGCAGAAGGCTCGGCTCTACTGAGGAGGTCTCTCATGCCGTGGCCTTTCTTGCCTCCGGCAAGGCAGGATATATTACAGGGTCGTATATCTCGGTGGACGGGGGCATGACATAGCCCCCATCCAAATCAGATTGTTTTTTTAATTGCATACCAAGCCAAACACTTTTCCTTCCGGGGAGAGATAGTATACCCTTAAAATTTTTTGTTTCTACCATTTATATTTTACTGAAACACTATTCCAGACCAATCTCTCGGATTTATAACCCCCTAAATCTTTCCATTCACTATGAGTGAGTCTTAATTCTAAATTTTTGTAAAACTCAAAGCCTGCACCATATCTTATCTGGACAACTATCAAATCTGCTTTATAATTATATGAAGTCTGAGGTCTTGAATCTCCAAGAAAAGCAACGGGGCAGACAAAAACGGAAAGTTTAGGAAACTTTGGAGATCTAAATTCAGAATAAAGTTCCAACCCGTATCGAGCCACTACCCTGTCTCTAAAATCCACCCCGGGATTTGGATCATATTCATTATGCGGAGGATAAAAATGAAATTCAGCGTATCCATGAGTATCTATCCAATCTTTTAAATTAAAGGAAAAACTTGAATTGTCTGAATAAGACAGGGAAGGAAAGAAAATGATAGATAATAAAGTTAAGCAAATAAGCATAGTCGTAAACAGTGGTTCTGTTCTACTACTCTGTTCGGTACATTGCTCGCAGTATTTATGCTGCGGGGAATCAGAC
>CAZXDE010000071.1:4755-9084 GCA_964639515.1 uncultured Thermodesulfovibrio sp. | reverse complement strand
ACGAATTTCTCTTTGCCCTCACATTCACATCCACTGTTGCATCAAGGACAATACCGGTAGGGATTGCTCTATTCCCGGGGCTTCATGAAGTGCCGTGGGGCGACATTGCAGCCGCCTCGGTAGTCGTCACCATCCCACTGATAATACTCATCTTTGCATTCCAGAAGAGGATTATCGAGGGACTCACTGCAGGCTCGATCAGGGGATAGGCCCGGAGCAACATCTCAATGGGACGGTACACGCCTAAGACCTGAACTTCGGTCTCTTGCCGGCCTCAAGAACCTTCTTCCGCAGCCTCACGGATTGAGGGGTTATCTCCACTATCTCGTCTTCCTTGATGAATTCTATGGCCTGCTCAAGGCTCATCTGCCTTGGCGGCACCAGTTGCAGTGTATCATCAGCGGCAGCGGCACGCATATTTGTAAGCTTCTTTTCCTTTGTAATATTCACATCCATATCATTTTCCCTCGAATTTTCACCGACGACCATACCCTCATAGACCTGGGTGTTTTCCTTGATAAAAAGGGTTCCTCTGGGCTGTATGTGAAAGAGCGCATATGGGGTAGCCCTTCCCGACCTGTCGGCAACAAGTGCACCGGTCTTTCTTTTTGTTATGGGACCATGCCATGCTTCATATCCGTCAAACAGATGGTTTGAGAGGCCTGTCCCCCTTGTATCCGTCAGGAACTGGGACCTGAACCCGATCAAGCCCCGGGAGGGGATCCTGAACTCAAGGACGGCCCTGCCATGCCCGTTATTCTGCATCTTCAGCATCTTGCCCCTCCTTATCCCGAGCTGCTGGGTCACTACACCAACATATTCTTCAGGGACGTCTATGACGAGCAGTTCCATCGGTTCATGCAGGACTCCGTCGATATCTTTTGTTATGGTCTCAGGCATTGAGACAGAGAGCTCATACCCCTCTCTCCTCATCATTTCTATAAGTATTGCAAGCTGGAGTTCTCCACGCCCCATCACCCTGAATGAATCGGGATTCTCAAAATCCACCTTTATGGATACATTGTAAAGCAGTTCCTTTTCAAGACGCTCCCTCAGTTTTCTTGACGTTACATACGAGCCTTCCTTACCTGCAAAAGGAGAAGTATTAACGGAAAAAGTCATCGATATAGTCGGTTCATCCACTTTTATTCTCGGCAGAGGTTTTGGTCTCTCTATATCCGTAATCGTATCACCTATGGTAATCCCCTCTATCCCGGCAAGGGCGACTATATCACCGGCAGTGGCCTTTTGTGTCTCCACCCGGTCGAGTCCATCAAAGGTGTAGATGGAGGTTATCCTCGTCCTTACCGCCTCTCCCTTGTTGTCAATCATGGCAACAGTATCTCCAACCCTGACAGTGCCTGAAAAAACCCTTCCAATGGCAAGCCTGCCGATATAATCGTTATAATCTATATTGGTTACAAGTAGCTGCAGCACACCATCGTTGTCACCTTCCGGGGCGGGAATTGTCTCAAGAATAAGGTCAAAAAGCGGCTTAAGATTGTCTGACTTGTCATCTATACCGAGTTTTGCAACCCCGTCCCTGGCAATTGCGTATACAACAGGAAAGTCCAGTTGCTCTTCCGAGGCATCCAGGTCAATAAACATATCATATATCTCATTTAAAACTTCCTGTATCCTTGCATCAGACCTGTCAATCTTGTTTACGACCAGAATCGGAACTAATTTAAGTTCCAGAGCCTTTTTAAGAACAAATCTGGTCTGCGGCAGGGGTCCCTCCGAGGCATCAACCAAAAGCAACACCCCGTCCACCATCTTCAGTATTCTTTCAACCTCGCCTCCAAAATCAGCATGCCCGGGGGTGTCAACGATATTTATGATCGTGCCGTTATAATCGACAGCCGTGTTTTTGGCCATAATGGTAATCCCCCGCTCCCGCTCAAGATCGATATTATCCATAACCCTGTCGCGGACCTTCTCATGGGCCCGAAATGCACCTGCCTGTCTTAACATACCGTCAACAAGGGTTGTCTTGCCATGGTCAACATGGGCAATAATTGCAATATTTCTTAAATCTTCACGTTTCATTATCCTGTCCTTTACATCCATTTTTTAATCCTCTTCCTTTTATTTCAAATTTTTTCTTCTTCAAACCATTCCGAAAGCATTCAATGCACTTTTAAAAACTCAACTTTTCTATCTGTCATTCCGGCAGTCCTTAAGCCGGAATCTATTCTTTGGTAAGGCTTTCCGGATGCCCTTAACGCTTCCGACGCATAACGACAAAAAGACATTTATGCACAAAACCTATACAGGCAGATATGCCCTTGGATTCAGCTCAAGCCCTGCTATATCTCCCCTCACAAAATGAAGATACCCCGCAGCGGCAATCATTGCTGCATTATCCGTGCAGAGTGCAACCGGGGGGACGTAGAGTTCTATCCCCGTCCTTTCCGTCATCTCTTTCATTGCAGCCCTGAGCTGCCGGTTTGCAGCCACACCACCTGTCAGGGTTACGCTTTTTATACCCTCCTTTTTAACAGCAACTTCCGTCTTTTTAATCAGCACTTCCACAACAGCCGCCTGAAAAGATGCACAGACATTCCGTATCAGGGACCGGTCTGAAGAATTATCAAGAGAAACCTTTTCTATATAATTCCTGACAGCCGTTTTGAGTCCACTGAAGCTGAAGTCATAAGTCCCTGGAATGAGTGCCCTTGGAAAGGGTATTGACTCCGGGTCCCCCTTCTCAGCAAGGTCATCTATCAGCGGCCCCCCCGGATAGCCGAGTCCGAGCAGCTTTGCAACCTTGTCACAGGCCTCACCGGCAGCATCATCCCTCGTCCTGCCGAGCTCCCGGTAAGAGCCAAACCCATCCACCCTTATCAGGGAAGTATGTCCTCCGGAGACAATAAGACTGAGAAATGGGAAGGCCGGTCGCTGCTCAAGGAGAAAGACAGAAAATATATGTCCTTCAAGGTGATTTACACCGATAAGGGGAAGCCCCTTTGCATATGCAACTGCCTTTGCAAAGGAACACCCGATAAGGAGAGAGCCTATCAATCCCGGGCCCTGGCAGACAGCAATGCCCGAGAGGGTCTCAAGCCTGACAGAGGCCGTCTTCAGGGCCTCATCCACCACAGGCCATATCATTTCAATATGACGCCTTGATGCAAGTTCAGGTACTATACCGCCGTACTTTTCATGTATCTCTGCCTGTGAAGAGACCACGTTGGACAGGATACGACCGCCATCAACCACTACAGAAGCAGAAGTGTCGTCACAGGAGCTGTCTATGCCGAGAATATATGTCATCCAGTCATTATGTCTTAACCCCCTACTGCCTGATGATTGTCGTTCCTGCAGGCGGAGTAAACAGGAATAATGAATCCTTCAGAACTGGATTAATCTTTACATCCACAAGTGTAATCTCAGTTCTGTTGGCATAGCGGTCAAGCAATCGTATCTTCTCAAGTGGAAACTCGTTTCCTGAAAGTACTAATTCTATAGAATTAACAACCGTCCTTTTTCCCCTTGGGGTCATAAAAATATGTCCCTCTCTGCTTTTCAGATTGAAATTATTCTCCAGCTTATCAAGGTCCAGCAGTATTCTCAAGGGAGAACTGCTCAAGCCGTAACCATCCATAGATGAGATAAATACCTGGGATTCGGAAGGCTGGTCAATAACCATCTCATTACCCGTTAAATAAACCTCATCCGTGCTCCCTTCCGTATACTTCCATCTCATCCTGTCGGGAATTTTCAGATAAAATATCCCTTTAAAAACCTCCTCTCTGTCAAGGTCCTTTATATATGTAACCTGTGTGAATCTTCCCTCAAGTGTCCGAAGATTCTTATAGACAGCCCTTAGCTTTGATAACGGCACCCCGTTTGCAGATACCATAGGAACAGGCAAAATCAGAGAAACGGCCACAAAAAATATAACGTACGTAACAGTATGCAAACAACGCCTCATTATCCCTTCCATTCTCATCGTAACTCCAAACAAAACAGGGAAGAGGATAAAGGTTGACAGGATTGAGTCTGAACGGTTTTTCAGTATTACATAAGACTCATCCGGATGATGAGGTGTAATACTGACCTCGGAGTCCCGGCCGGACGCCGGGACGAGAATGAGTGAAGACTCAATCATGTCAACCTTACAACCACTCCATTTTTATTTTCCGCTAACAGCTTTCCGGGTTTCATTAATAAATGGTATATATGTATAATATCTGAAATGCTGTAAAAATAAAAAGTGAAGGGGTTTAATCAACTCGTGAAGGCATTGATCTTGAGTGGGGGCAAGGGGACAAGACTTCGTCCACTTACACATACGATGGCAAAGCAACTGGTACCCGTAGCCGG
>CAZXDE010000071.1:0-4655 GCA_964639515.1 uncultured Thermodesulfovibrio sp. | reverse complement strand
AAAGGAACAGACGGATGCACTTATCTTCCTCAAGGAAGTGGAAAACCCCAAACAATTCGGTGTAGCCGAACTCAGAGCAGACGGAGGCATAAAGAGGCTGATAGAGAAACCGTCTAATCCTCCCTCCAACCTTGCACTTGTCGGTGTATATATATTTACTGAAAAGATACATGAGGCCATAGCCAGAACCAAACCATCCGACAGGGGAGAGCTTGAGATAACAGATGCCATTCAGGAACTTATACGTATGGGGAGTCCCGTTAAAAGCGAGATACTCACCGGCTGGTGGCTTGATACCGGCAAGAAAGACGACCTACTTCAGGCAAACTCCATAGTCCTTGATGAATACATAAAGCGCTCCATAAGGGGTAAGGTCGACAACAAGTCAGAGATAGCCGGCAGGGTTGATATCTCTGAAGGCTCTGTCATAAAAAACTCCAGAATCAGGGGTCCCGTAAGGATAGGAAAGAAGAGCATAATCGAAAATTCCTTTATCGGGCCATTTTCAAGCATTGGTGACAGGGTAAGGATATACAATTCCGTCATAGAACATTCCGTTATCCTTAACGATTCAATTTTAGAAGGGATCGAGAGACTCGAGGACAGCCTTATCGGAAGGGGCACCAGGGTTTTACATAGCAACCAAAGGCATAAGGCACTGAGATTAATGGTTGGCGACGACTCGACAATAGAGATATAGCCATGAAATTCGAGGAAGGAGCAATAAAGGATATAATAATAAAACCCCTGAGTATCTTTACCGACCAGAGGGGATGGCTCACTGAATTATTCAGGAATGACGAGTTGCCGAACGGGTTTCAACCTGCCATGGGGTACGTATCGGTTACACATGCAGGCGTGGCAAGGGGCCCGCATGAACATATAGCGCAGACAGACTACTTCTGCTTCCTTGGTCAATTTACCCTCTACCTCTGGGACAACAGAAAAGACTCTCCAACATATTTCAGGAAAATGATAATTGACGAGACCCGGAACAAGGTGATTATTGTACCACCAGGTGTGGTACATGCTTACAGGAATACAGCAGATGGAGATGGCCTGGTCCTCAACTTCCCTGACAAACTTTATGCTGGCCGGGGAAAGAAGGAGGAGGTTGATGAGATAAGATATGAAAACAACCCCAAAAGTCCTTTTCAGGTATGGAGTGTGCAATGAAGATATTTGTAACAGGCGGATGCGGATTTATCGGCTCCAACTTCATCAGATACATTTTAAAAAAATACCCGGACTATGAAGTGGTGAATCTTGATGCCCTCACCTACGCAGGAAACAGGGAAAACCTGAGGGATATTGAAGCAGACCGGAGGTATCAATTCATCCATGGAAGGATAGAAGATACAAAAACTGTTTCAGATGCACTGAAAGGCGCTGACCTTGTCGTTAATTTTGCCGCAGAAAGCCATGTGGACCGTTCCATCATAGACACCCAGCCATTCCTCATGACCAATATCATCGGCCTTCAGGCACTTATTGACAGTGTCAGAAGAGCAGGGATACAGAAATTCATCCACCTCTCCACTGACGAAGTATACGGCAGTTTAGAGACAGACGACGGCATATTTACCGAGGAGACCCCCCTTGCTCCAAACTCCCCCTATTCTGCTTCAAAAGCTGCCGGAGACCTCCTTATCCGCGCCTGCATCAAGACCTACGGCTTCCCTGCCGTCATAGTCAGGCCATCAAATAATTACGGTCCCTTTCAGTATCCGGAAAAATTGATTCCACTCATGGTCACCAACCTGATGGATAAAAAGCCGGTGCCTGTATATGGTGAAGGCGCAAACATCAGGGACTGGCTTTTTGTAGAGGATACCTGTACGGCCATTGACACGATTATGCATAGGGGAAGGCCCGGAGAGGTATACAATATAGGGGGAGGAAGTGAGAGAAGGAATATTGATGTGGTAAAAAAGGTGCTCTCCATCATGGAGATGGGACAGGAATATATAGAATTTGTTCCCGACAGACCGGGGCACGATTACCGTTATGCCATTGACTACTCAAAACTCAGGAATGAACTTGGATGGACCCCTGATGTTGATTTCGATACCGGGATTGAAAGAACCATCATGTGGTACAGGGAGAACCAGTGGTGGTGGAGACCGCTTAAAGAGAAGCTTTCAGGAGAAAGCAAGGGATTCTGGAGTGGTCAGGGATGAGGGTCCTTGTTACAGGTGCAAACGGGATGCTCGGAAGAGACCTCATAGCCGTGCTTGAAAAAGGACACGAGGTCATATCCCTTGACCTCGAAGGACTTGATATAACAGACAGGGAAGGGACACATCACACCATCTTCTCCATCAGGCCGGACATTGTAATAAACTGTGCAGCCTACACAAACGTGGATATGGCAGAGGATGAAAAGGAGACGGCCTTCAGGGTCAACGGCCTTGGAGCACAGAATCTTGCCATTACCTGTAATGAACTGAAGATCAGGCTCTGTCATATAAGCACGGATTATGTTTTTGACGGCAGAGGCTCAAGACCATATACCCCCCTTGACAACACATCAGCCGTAAATGCCTACGGTGAGACCAAGCTTGCCGGAGAACGGTACATCCAGTGGCTGATGCACGAGTTTTATATAATCCGGACGAGCTGGCTCTACGGCCAACACGGCAATAATTTTATCAGGACAATTCTGCGGCTATCAGGTGAAAGAGACGAGATAAAAGTGGTTTCCGACCAGAAAGGCTCACCCACCTGGACCGTAACCCTCTCGGAAGGTATCATGAAGGTTATTGAATCAGAGGTTTTTGGCATACATCATATAACCGACAGGACAGCCGGTGGTATCAACTGGTATGAACTTGCCATTGAGATTATAAGGCTTTCAGGTGCTTCTGTAAAGGTTATTCCCATATCAACAGATGGATATCCAACCCGCGCAAAACGGCCGTCATATTCAGTCCTTGATACGTTTCACACAGAAGTATCCACAGGCTTCAGCCCCCCTGACTGGAAGACGTCCCTCGAAAAATTCATTCACACCCTTAAAAACCAGTCAGACGTTTCCTCCTCCTGATAAACCAGATACTCAAGCCCCTCCGGGTCCCATAGCCTGAAGTACCGCCGCCTCTTTCCTGTATTAAAATCCTCCGTCACCCACTTCTCCACAACCTCGACTTCTATACCCCGGTCATCAACATAGAGAGTAAGCGGCCTTTCATCCACCTTGCCGCCTGAATATGTAGAGACCGTGATCTTTCTGTCCATACAGGTATTGTACCTTTTCTAACCCTAAAACAGAGTTAGAGAAACATAACGGACGTTTCATCTCTGTTTTTCGCTAATTCTCTGTATTGACAAAGCATTATGCTTATGTTATTTTAAAATTTAAATACAGGAAGATAAAACTTTAGGAGGAAAGACTTTTAATGAACACTTTTAAAACATTTATGCTGCTGACCATAATGACTCTCTTTTTTGTCTGGGTAGGCGGCTTTTTAGGTGGCAGGACAGGAATGACCTTTGCCCTTATCTTCGCTGCAATAATGAACTTATCTGCATACTGGTTCAGCGATAAGGTTATCCTTAAGATGTACAAGGCACGGGAAATTACCGAGGCAGAGGCCCCTGAGCTTTATTCCATCGTCAGGAGACTCACGCAGAAGGCGGCAATGCCTATGCCGAAGGTCTATATTATCGATGCAGATCAGCCGAATGCCTTTGCCACGGGAAGAAACCCAAAACACGCTGCCGTTGCCGTAACAAACAGTATAATGAGACTCCTGAGTCCTGAGGAACTGGAAGGTGTGATCGGGCATGAGCTCACTCATATCAAACACAGGGATATACTCGTCAGCAGTGTTGCTGCAACCATAGCCGGCGCCATAACCTTTCTCGCCCAGATGGCACAGTGGGCTTTTATTTTCGGTGGTTTCGGACGTGGCAGTAACGATGAGGGTGGAAACCCCTTTGTTGCACTGATAATGATGATCGTGGCCCCAATTGCTGCAATGATAGTGCAGATGGCTATCTCCAGGTCAAGGGAGTATGCCGCTGATGCAGGTGGCGCAAGAATAACAGGCAATCCGAGGTATCTCGCAAGTGCACTGAGAAAACTTGATACGGCATCAGGGAAGATTCCAATGAAGGCAACCCCGGCCACTTCACACCTTTTTATTGTAAATCCACTCTCAGGGAAAAAGGTTGCAAAGTTATTCAGCACTCACCCTCCGGTTGAAGAGAGGATCGCACGCCTTGAGGCCATGAGTCTGTAAACGTCTTTTATCCTTTATTCCTGTAAGCAGGCTGTGTCATAAACTGCCATCGCAACTTTCAAGGTTTGAGGGGTATGGAACTGGCTGTTCCATCTGGTCTGCAAAACCAGGCTCAGGGCTAAAAAAAATGCCCTGGTGGGTTCGATTCCCACTACCCCTCTCCATACTTTCGCTTGATTCAATATATTTATGTGCTATACTTGAAATAGTACTGTTAAAAGGAAAGGCCAATGTTAATTACTGACGATTACAGAAGACAGCATGAAGAAATCCTGGAACTGGTAAATAAACTGTCCGGTTATCTCTACGAACAGAAACTGAAAAATAATGCACAGGAAGCAAGGAAGATTCTATCAAAATTATCAGGGGCTCTAAAAGTACATCTTGCAATGGAGGATAATTCATTATATC
>CAZXDE010000070.1:5082-9251 GCA_964639515.1 uncultured Thermodesulfovibrio sp. | reverse complement strand
GTGCTTGCAGAGGCCGGAGCAAAGGCAAAGGGCTCTGTGCTGTATGTAAACCTCGAGCCGTGCTGCCATACCAATAAACGGACGCCACCCTGCACAAAGGCGATAATCGCAACAGGTGTGAAGAAGGTGGTGGTTGCAATGGAGGATCCAAATCCTCAGGTTTCCGGTAAGGGTGTTAAAAAACTGCGCAATGCCGGGATCGAGGTTGTTACAGGTGTGCTTGATGATGAGGCCGGGAGGCTGAATGAGGCCTATGTCAAGTTTATCACTAAAAAAATCCCATTTGTCACTCTCAAGGTTGCAATGACCCTTGACGGAAAGATTGCCATGCCTTCGGGGGAGTCGAAGTGGATTACAGGGGAGAGGGCGAGAAGGTATGTGCACGGAATGAGGTCTTCTGTTGATGCCGTAATTACTGCAATAGGCACAGTGCTGGCTGATGATCCTGAACTTACTGCGAGGTTCAGGGGGGCCAAAAATCCCATGCGCGTGGTTATTGACCCGGAGTTAAAAATGCCTGGGAATGCCAGGATTCTCAATATTCCTCCTGAGACCGTGATTGTTACAGGTGAGGGAAACTCTAAAAGGCTTGATGAACTCGGAAGCAAAGGGGTAAAATTACTCCTCTATAAAGAGAGGCTGAATCTTCAGTGGCTGATGCAGAGGCTTGGCGCAATGGACGTTACCTCTGTTATGATTGAAGGCGGCTCTTCCCTTGCTTCTCACGCACTTGAGGATGGTGTGGTGGATAAGGTGGTCTTTTTTATAGCCCCAAAGATAATAGGCGGCAGGGACTCATTCCAGGCGGTTGGCGGTAACCCCTGTGCATCTCTGAAAGACGCCTACAGGTTGAGAGATATAAAGGTAAGGACAATAGGTGAGGACATACTCGTTGAGGGGTATGTTGAAAGGTAAGCTTATAAATAAAGTTTGTGTATAAAGTCAAACAGTTATTGTTTTTCTGTCATTTCCCGAAAGCTTTTTGGGAATCGTTTTTGAAGAAGGATTCCCGACGTGCTTCACTTGCGGGAATGACAAAATGACTGCAATACAATAGACTCTAAATAAAAGACCGAGTTGAAAAAAAAAGCAGGACGGATACAGGAGTGATTAATGGATAAAGATTCCGTGAGAGTAAGGTTTGCACCGAGTCCTACAGGCTACCTCCACATTGGAGGGGCAAGGACTGCCCTCTTTAACTGGCTATTTGCCAGGCATAACAAGGGGGTTTTTGTACTCAGGATTGAGGATACGGACCGGACACGTTCCACCGAGGAGTATATTGAGGCCATTATTGAGGGGATGACCTGGCTCGGACTTGATTGGGATGAGGGGCCTTTCAGGCAGACCGATAGGCTGGATGTCTACAGAAATTATGTGGAGAGGCTGCTTGATGAGGGAAAGGCATATTATTGCTACTGCACAGCGCAGGAGCTTGATGAAAGGCGTAAGAAGGCGCTTAAGGAGGGCCGTACTCCAAGGTATGACGGCAGGTGCAGGGACCTCAAAACCCCGCCGCCTGACAGGGCTCCTGCTGTCAGGTTCAGGATGCCGCAGTCAGGCCGGACCATTGTGGATGACCTGATAAGGGGACATATAGTGTATGAAAACGAGCAGCTTGACGATTTTATCATCCTCCGTTCAGACAATACTCCAACGTATAATTTTGTGGTTGTTGTAGACGATGTGGATATGACCATAACCCATGTGATAAGGGGTGATGACCATCTGAACAATACGCCCAAGCAGATACACATTTACCAGGCTCTCGGCTTTCCGGTTCCCAAATTTGCCCACCTGCCAATGATCCTCGGGCCTGACAAGACGAGGTTGAGCAAGCGCCACGGTGCAACATCCGTGCAGGCTTATCGGGATATGGGGTATCTGCCCGAGGCGCTCCTGAATTACCTTGTCCGTCTTGGCTGGTCTTATGGCGACCAGGAGGTATTTACCAAAGAGGAATTGATAGAGCATTTTTCACTTGAGGCGATTGGAAAGTCTGCCGCTGTCTTCAACCCTGACAAGCTTCTCTGGATTAACAGTCAGTACATAAAGGATTCCTCCCCCGGGTATATCTCTGAACGGCTTATGCCATTTCTTGAAAAAGAGGGACTTGTCGGAAAGGGAGAGGAGATTGACCGGGAATGGCTCAGAAGGGCGGTTATTACGCTTCAGGAGCGCTCCAGGACACTTCTGGAAATGGCCCGTTCCATGAGGTATTATATCCTTGAGTATGTTGAGCTTGATCCCAAGGCAAAAGAGAAATTTATAAATGAAAAGACAAAGCCACTGCTTGAAGATGTCCGGAACGGACTTGCCGGACTGGAAGACTTCACAGCAGAAGAGATAGAAAAGGTATTTATGGCAATGGTTGAGAGGCATAACACAAAACTTGGAAAGATAGCCCAGCCTGTGAGGGTTGCAATAACCGGCAATACCGTCAGTCCCGGTATTTTCGAGGTTCTGGAGATTATAGGGAAGGAAAGGGCGATCAAGAGGCTGGACAGGGCGATAGAGGGGATCTGATGGCTTATATAAGTGTTATAGGCGCCGGTAGCTGGGGCACGGCCCTGAGTATACTGCTTGCAGAAAAGGGTTACGATGTATCGCTCTGGATTTATGAAGAAGAGCTTGCAGAGGATATGGAACGTGACAGGGTAAACCGTCTTTACCTGCCTGAGGCCACGCTGCCTGACAATATTAAAGTAACACATCAGCTTCAGCGTGCACTTTTCAGGTCGAGATATGTGATATGTGCGGTTCCCACACAGTTTGTGAGGTCGGTCTTTAAGAAGGCCGTGGAATACCTTGAAAAGGGTGCTGTTATTGTAAGCGCTTCCAAGGGGATGGAGCAAGGGACGTTATTGACTGTCTCCTCGATCCTGAAGCAGCTTACACACCATGAGACGGCCGCGATCTCAGGGCCGAGCTTTGCCAGGGAGGTCATAAAAAAGCTTCCCACTGCGGTTACCCTTGCAGTGCAGGAGAGGGCTACAGGGCTGCTGCTTCAGGAGATATTTAATACGGATTATTTCAGGGTGTATACGCATCAGGATGTCCTGGGTGTTGAGCTGGGCGGTGCCCTGAAAAACGTTATCGCCATAGCCTCCGGTATCTCGGACGGCCTTGGCCTTGGCCTCAATGCAAGGGCCACGCTCATAACAAGGGGGCTTGCAGAGATTACGCGTCTTGGTGTAAAGATGGGCGCTGATGCAAAGACTTTTGCAGGTCTCAGCGGAATGGGCGACCTTGTGCTTACGTGCACGGGAAATCTGTCAAGGAATTATACGGTAGGCCATAAGCTTGGTCAGGGCATGAAGTTGAAAGATATCCTGTCTGATATGAGGGCTGTTGCAGAGGGGGTTGCTACCTCGGTTTCAGCCTGCGAGCTTGCAGTTAAATATGATGTTGAGATGCCTATTGTGGAGCAGGTCTGCCTTATGCTTCACAAGGATAAGCCTCCCCTCGTTGCAGTAAGGGAGTTGATGACGAGACCTCTGAAGGAGGAGTTCTATTATTGAGCCGGACAGAAGATACTTCCTCTCTGAAGATGTATTGCTTAGATGGCTTGAACACCCCTCGGTTTACCACGTAAAAAATGACGAGTTGTATGAGATTGATGAAAGTGCCTTTAAATTTTTAGGCGAATGTGCTGCCGGAGGGGCACTTTCCGCTGATACGGAATTCACCTCGTATTGTCTTTCTGAGGGGATACTGTCCGAGACCCCGCAAAAAATCAGGAGACAGTGTATAAAAAAATCTCCTGCTCCCTCCCTGAGATACCTTGAACTGCTGATAACCGACAGGTGTAATCTGAGGTGCAGACACTGCTATATCGGAGAATCCAAGGCAAAAGAGCTCAGTCTGGAGCAGACGATCAGTGTTCTTGAGGAGTTTAGAGACTTGCAGGGGCTGAGGGTGCTTGTATCCGGCGGAGAGCCGTTAGTGCACAGGGAGTTTGATGCCATTAATGATTATCTCTCAGACTATCCCTTAAGAAAAGTCTTCTTCTCAAACGGTCTTCTCATAGACAAAAAAACCCTGAAGAATTTGAATGTGGATGAGATACAGATCAGCATTGACGGTCTTGGCGCCTCTCATGATGCCCTGAGGGGCAGGGGTGTTTTTGACCGGGCGATGAGCGCTGTCAGGCTTGCGCTTGAAAACGG
>CAZXDE010000070.1:3146-4982 GCA_964639515.1 uncultured Thermodesulfovibrio sp. | reverse complement strand
GTGGATTAGGTGGCTTGACAGGCTTTCTATCGGCCATGCTTGACTCCGGGTTCAGAGAACCTGGAGGATTGATCACTCCACCACTCCATCACTCCACCACTCCAGGTCTTTTCCCCTGGGGGGCATGAAGTGCCTTGTTGTGTTATTATTATAGAGAGTTCGCTCTTGATATGTGTCTTAACTCATTTTTCAGGATAACGGGGTATGGGTGGATAAAGAGACGGAGATAATGAGGTTTGCGAAATGGTTTCTTTATGCACTCTCGGAGCGATGTATCAAGTATTGCGGCAAGGCTGTATCTTCAGTGCAGTTTCCGGTCTTCAAAAAATTTCTTCTTGCCAGGATCAAGAGGGAGCTTCAGTATTACAGGCTCTGCCTTGATATGGCCGCTGTAATTAATGAAGCGGGCAGCAGTATTTGTGACAGGGATGTTGAAGAGGTTATCGAGAGCAGTATTGACCTTGACTGCAGGCTCAAGGGGGACATAAGGTTTCTCCCTATAAGGATAGCTTTTGCATACGGAAAGATACTGCCGCTGAGGAAGGAGAGGACGGAGAGGCTGATTCATCTCTTTGTGAGCCTGCTTGGGTCCGGCGAGGCGGAGGACTATGATGATATGGTCAGAAAGGCATTTAAGAAAGAGGAGTTTTCAGAGTTGAATAACGAGATTCTTGAGCTTTACACAGAAGAGGCATTTGTTGTTAATCAGTCGATAACGAGTCTGGTTAATGTGGATAGCGAGGCGATTGCCCAGAGGATGTACTGCTCGATGCTTGATGTTGGTATCAGGCTTAACCGGGAGTTGACCGAGTGTATTTTTGAGAAAAAAACCAGGTTAATCAAGTAGTATGATACCCTATCCTCATATAAAACCTTACATAATAAAGGTCGGTCCCCTGCAGGTGAGGTGGTATGGCGTTATGTACCTCCTTGGTTTTGCAAGCTCTTATCTCCTCGTGAACTATCAAATAAAAAAGAAGGGGATAGGGATAGACCGAAGGGCTGTGGATGATCTCTACTTCTATATTATCCTGGGCCTTATCCTGGGAGCAAGGCTCGGCTATGTCCTGTTTTATAATTTTGCGGAATACCTGCACAACCCCCTTGAGATATTTGCAGTCTGGCATGGGGGGATGTCATTTCACGGCGGGCTGATAGGTTCGGTCTTTGCCGGTATATGTTTTTGCAGGAAGCGGGGACTGGATTCCTGGCTGGTTGCAGACCTCGTAATCGCAACAGCCCCGATAGGGCTGGGGTTTGGGAGGATCGGGAATTTCATTAACTGCGAGCTTTACGGAAGGGTGACTAACGTTCCCTGGGCAATGGTCTTTCCTTGCGGAGGCGGGCTGCCGCGGCATCCGTCTCAACTGTATGAGGCCTTTTTTGAAGGGGTGGTGCTTTTTATCGTGTTATGGTATATGAAAGACAGGATAAAGATTACAGGTGGTTTAACTGCATTGTTTCTCATCCTGTACGGGGTGATAAGGTTTTCACTTGAGTTCTTCAGGGAACCGGATGCGCAGCTTGGCTTTATAGTTGCCTTCCTTACCATGGGGCAGATATTGAGTCTTGCCATGGTGCTGGTGGGAATAATGGTTTATTTGTACAGGGTCAGGAGTGTCAAGGGGTAAAGGAGGCTGATTTAAGAAAATTGTATGCCTGAGTTTCCGCTACACATAAAAAACAGCAGGACAGACGATCATTGTGCTGAAGAGGTCTGCGGGCTTACGCAGGGGGAGCGTCCTGAAAGGTCTGCCGTTACCGGGGGCACGAGGTATTACCTTGGCGGTCTCAGTTGTGCCTCCTGTGCTGCAAAGATAGAGCAGAAGCTGAATC
>CAZXDE010000070.1:0-3046 GCA_964639515.1 uncultured Thermodesulfovibrio sp. | reverse complement strand
ATCGGTTATATCATTGCAGGTCATGATGTTGTTTCAGGTGCCGTAAAAGGCATAATCAACAGGGATTTCTTTGGAGAGAATCTGCTGATGACCATAGCGACCCTTGGTGCCTTTGCCATAAAGGAATTTCCCGAGGCCGTCGGTGTGATGCTGTTTTTCAAGGTGGGAGAGTATTTTGAGGACAGGGCCTTAAACCATTCGCGAAGATCGATCAGAAAACTCCTTAAGATAAGGCCGGATTATGCAAACCTGAGGAAGAATGGAATCACCGAAAGGGTCAGGCCCCAGGAGGTACAGGTTGGCGACCTTATTGTGGTCAAGCCCGGAGAGAAGGTTCCGCTTGACGGTGTTGTTGAGGAGGGCCGGACGAGTATGGACACCTCGGCACTGACGGGGGAGTCGATGCCGAGGTCTTTGAAAGAGGGCGATGATGTACTTTCAGGCATGATAAACAGAAATGCATTGATAACCATAAGGGTTACCCGGCCATTTGGTGAATCAACAGTGAGCAAGATTCTCGACCTTGTTGAAAAGGCGTCTGCTCAAAAGGCGCCGACAGAGAAATTTATCACTAAATTCTCAAAAGTCTATACACCTGCAGTAGTGGCCGGAGCCTTTGCCATGGCGGTGCTTCCCCCCATTCTCTATCAAATCCCGGCCCTTACATCCGTCTTTTCCCATGTAGAGACTTATCCTGAATGGATTTACCGGGCCCTTGTCTTTCTTGTAATAGCCTGTCCGTGCGCACTCGTCATCTCAATCCCGCTTGGTTTCTTTGGCGGTATAGGGGCTGCCTCCAGAAAAGGGGTGCTCTTTAAGGGGTCAAATTACCTTGAGGGTTTCAGGGATATCCGTACCATGGTCTTTGACAAGACCGGGACACTCACCGAAGGTGTGTTTAAGGTGACGGACGTTATATCCCTGAACGGATTTTCAAAGGAAGAGGTGCTGAGGTATGCTGCCGAGGCAGAGAGCCAGTCCAATCACCCCATTGCAAAGTCCATCATGGATGCCCGCGGTGAAGGGACTGATGAAAGCAGGATAGAGAACTATGAAGAGATCCCGTCTCATGGTGTGAGGGCTGTTGTGGATGGCAGGGAGATTTTAGCCGGTAATGACAGGATCCTTCACATGGATGGATACGACATCGACCATGATACATGTCATGTGAGGGGTACGGTCGTGCATATTGTCATTGCCGGAAAGTATGCCGGCTATATCCTGCTTGCCGACAAAGTGAGACCGGAGGCCCGTGAGACACTTAAGGAACTCAGGACTAAAGGGGTACGGAAAGTGGTGATGCTTACAGGAGACGGCAGGGATGCAGCGGAGTTGGTTGCCACGGAGTTGGGGATAGATGAGTTTCATGCTGAGCTGCTGCCCCAGGATAAAATCAGGATTGTTAAGGAGTTGGAGGAAAGTATTGACGGAAAGCGGGACAAGATAGGCTTTGTCGGAGACGGTATTAACGATGCACCCGTGCTTGTGGCCTCTGATATCGGGGTGGCGATGGGAGGGCTCGGCTCTGATGCCGCTATTGAGGCCGCCGATGTGGTACTCATGAAAGACAGGCTGACGGGTCTGCTTGATGCAATGTATATATCGAGAAGGACAAGGAAGATCGTTTTTATCAACATAACCATGGCCCTGACGATCAAGGGGTTTTTTATAATATTCGGTGCCTTCGGCATGGCAACCATGTGGGAGGCGGTCTTTGCGGATGTGGGTGTTGCCGTCCTTGCCGTACTGAATTCAACGAGGATTCTTAAGGCTTGAAGATATCAACAAGGCTTTTTCTTTACATATTCACCCTGATGCTCCTCCTTTCCGCAGCGCTTGGCTATATCTCCGTAAAAGACGAGAGATACCACCTTTTAAGTGAGGTCAAGACAAGGGCATGGATGTTGTCACGGACCCTTTCCGCCACCTTTAAGTTTTATCACCGGGAAGACCGGCATTTTACAGTTGAGGACCTTGTCCGTGCTATTGCTCCGATAGATGAAAAGGACGTGCTGGTCATAAATGTTTATGACGGGAAAGGCAATCTGGTGGATTTCTCTCGCAGCAACTGTACAAGCATTCAGTGTCCTCACAGCAGTATTGATATGGAAGGGCTTCAGCCTGGGGGCAGGGAAAAGACCTTTAGTATCGGAAAGAATGAATTCATCTCCGTGGTCAGCCCCATCATGAATTTAAACGGTACAGTACAGGGGGCTGTTGAGGTTATACTATCTCTTGGATATATTAACGTCGGGCTTTCGGCAGTAACGAGGAGGTTTCTGCTGTTTACACTGGTTGCCGCATCACTGCTTGGTGCCGCCACCTACCTTATAAGCAGATGGAGTATATCCGTTCCCATAAGGAGGCTCAAGGAGGCATCGGAAAAACTGGGCGAGGGCGACCTCGGTCTTCGTATTGAAAAAAGCGGTGTAGTGGAACTGGATGAGTTGATTGATGATTTTAACCGGATGGCCGAGAATCTGGAGCAGCAATATATAAAGAAGGAGAAGTTTTTCAACGAGAAACTCAGGCTTGAGCGCGGGCTTCGCCATTCGGAAAAGCTTGTCTCGATAGGTCAGCTTACGTCCGGTCTTGCACATGAGATCGGCACTCCCCTGAATGTTATAAGTGGCAGGGCGGAACAACTGATGGGAAAGCTTCCGGAGGATCATCCACAAAGAGAGGGGTTTAAGACCATAATACGGCAGGCGGACCGGATCTCGGAGACCATCCAGCAATTGCTTTCCTTTTCAAGAAAGCCCCCAACCGTCTTTAAGGAGCTTAACCTGAAGGATATAATTGATGAGGCATTTTCCTTATGCAAACTCAGACAGAGAAGAGAGAGTCTGCCCCTGAGCCTCGAATATGACGTCTCTGCTGAAGGGTTTTTTGGTGACGAGGATGGTTTCAGACAGTTGTTTGTCAACCTGATGCTTAATTCATTACATGATATGAAGGATGGCGGCAGGATCAGGATTACTGCACGCGAAGAGATTGAAAATAACAGGAAATTCATGCGGATATGCTTTGAGGACAACGGCCCCGG
>CAZXDE010000069.1:7070-9274 GCA_964639515.1 uncultured Thermodesulfovibrio sp. | reverse complement strand
CCGGGATATAGTGATTATAAAATAAAACAGGTTCTTGACAGTCATGCCTCTGAAATAGAGAAGGAAAATTGTCATATAAGGAAAGTGGAAGAAACGATTAATCTTTGCCGGAATACAGCCGGAGCTATAGCGGATGGTAATGTTGTAGGCTGGTTTCAGGGAAGAATGGAGTGGGGACCACGGGCTCTTGGAAACAGGAGTATTGTCTGTGACCCCCGCAGGCACGACATGAAGGATATCCTGAACTCAAAGATCAGGAGGCGTGAGTCTTTCAGGGCTTTTGCGCCTTCAATTCAACTTGAGACAACAGGTGAGTACTTTGAAACGGATTACCCGGATCCCTTTATGCTCAAGGTTTATAAGATCAGACCGGAAAAGAGGGATATCATTCCTGCTGTTACTCATGTGGATGGTTCCGGCAGGCTCCAGACAGTGAGGCGGGAAGATAACCCCCTGTATTGGCAACTGATTGAGGAGTTTAGAAAAATTACGGATGTGCCGGTGGTTCTTAATGCATCGTTTAATGAAAATGAGCCAATCGTCCGCCGGCCTGAAGAAGCACTGGATTGCTTTTTGAAGACAAAAATGGATGTGCTGGTGATGGGAAATTTTTTTATAAGCAGGACCTGAGGTCTTCCACGCAAAAGTAAAAGCCACTTTATGTTTTTGTCAGTCTTCAGGTTAACCTACCATTATAAAGTTAAATTCTGCTATTATAAAAGATAGTGATAGGTCTATAGTCGGAAAACTTCGGGGTGAACTAATAATTCCCCATCAAATAAGAGCTGTTTTCTTTAATAAAGAATTTAAGACCTGAAGCATTCTCTCCTGGTATAGATAGACTTTAATGTTGCAGGAATACAAGTAGTTCTGCTTACCTGTTATGTGCAGTTTTTTTATGCAACTGCAAGCTAAATCTTATTAGGAGAAAAACAACCACTAAACCGATAATGGCACATTCTCTAACATTATTCCTTGCTTTTTTTACTTCGCTGATAATAACCGTCCTTATTCTGCCCAGACTCTCTAATATTGCCTTAAAAATCGGTCTGCTCGATTTCCCCGGACAAAGGAAAATGCATACCAATCCAAGGCCCCTGGTTGGTGGTCTGGGAATGATGATGGCCCTTTCCGTTACCTGTCTTTTGTTTGTTCCCTTTTCAAACCTCAGGGGTTTTTATGCCGGGATCGCCATGCTCGCAATTGTCGGGTTTCTGGATGATTTCAGAGAACTGGACCACTGGTGGAAATTTGTAGCACAGATAGTTGCATCAGTTTTTATGATCTACTTCAGCAATAATGTTGTCCTGTCATTTGGAGATGTTTTTGCAATCGGGCCTATAGAACTCAATAGAACTTTAGCTGTTATCTTAACGGTATTCTTCACCGTGGGTGTTATTAATGCAATCAATATGATAGATGGGCTGGATGGTCTTGCAGGGGGCATTTCTCTTATAGCATTTATTGCATTTGCCGTACTTGCATACATAAATAGACAGACAGAACTGGTCTTGTTGAGCATTGCCTTAGCCGGGGTTGTACTTGGTTTTCTCAAATATAACTGGCCTCCTTCCAGGTTGTTTATGGGGGATGCAGGAAGTCTCTCACTTGGATTTGCCCTGGTCTTTCTTTCCATATCAATAAGCCAGAAGGAAAACAGCCTTGTCCCGCCTGTAGTCCCTCTGTTAGTCCTTTCCGTGCCTATTGTCGATACCATAACCGTCATGATTAAAAGGATGTTGAGAGGCAGGAGCCCATTTAAGGCCGATAAATACCATCTGCATCATATTACAATGAAATACGGGTACAGGAAGAAAACTACCGTCCGAATTATCCTTTTGGTATCTTTCATGTTCGCTGCTATCGGCATTATCGGGGTAACACTGGAGATACCCGACTATCGCTTGTTCATGATATTCTCGGCTTATTTTGTTTTGTATTTTACCTTATCATTCTTTATCAGAAAGCTCCTGATACTTCGGTTGAGGTTTATAAGAAAGAGGAGACGGGCAGGCAGAAAGATGTGGAAGGTTTTGATAGTTTTAATTAGACTGAAGGAAGCCTTAAGGGCTGTGAAGAGGACAAGCAGGTACAGTGTAACACTACCTTTTTCATGCTCCCGTATCAACGGGGAAGATGTTTTTTTCGGTACAGTAAGAGATATCGGTACATGTGGCTTTGCAGCCGAGTTGAAAGAATTAATC
>CAZXDE010000069.1:0-6970 GCA_964639515.1 uncultured Thermodesulfovibrio sp. | reverse complement strand
TCCGCAAGAGTTGTTTATGATGATTCAAAGACTGACAGGGCTGCCATAGAGAAGGCAGTGCAGGATGCTGGTTATAAAGTTAAGGGGTAAGGGGGGGGGGTATTCTCTCTATACACTCCTGAGCTGTCCACCTGTTTTCTTTATTAGATAAGTGATTATCTCCTGATGGAGGCGGTCTACCTCTTCATCAGTGAGAGTCCTATCCTTTGCCCTGTATTGGATGGTAAAGCCAAGAGACCTGTTCCCTCCGGGAATGTTTTTTCCCTGATAGAGGTCAAAGATCCATGAGTCCTCTATCAGTTCAGACGGGAATGACCTGATAAGTACAAGTATCTCTTCCGATGCTATTGTGCTGTCGACAAGGAGGGAGATATCCCGCTGTACATAAGGAAACCGGGGTAGGGCGGTGTACGTAATCTCTTTGCCTGTGTGTTCAACAAGACTCATGAGGTCCAGTTCAAATACCCCAACTTCGGATTTTATATGTTTGAGGTCAAGGGCGTTTTTTATCTCGGGTGAGAGGCATCCCACATAACCAACCCTCACATCTACTGCATGGATATCCGCTGACTTGCCCGGGTGCAGAAAAGGTTCTGTTGTTGGAGAAAAGGTGTAGGGACTGATCAGGTTTGCCTGAAATATCTTTTCAATAATGCCCTTTAGTATATAGTAGACTTCAACGTTATCCTCCCAGAGCTTCTGACCATGCCGGTAAAGATAGATTGCTCCGAGGACGGGTTTTTCATGAGGCTGTGTTTTCCCCTCGTTTATAAAGACCCTTGAGACCTCAAAGAGCTTTATATCCCGGATCCCCTGATTCATGTTGTGGATGAGATTTTCAACAAGGGAAGGCAGAAGAAAGGTCCTCATGGAAGGATTTTCTTTTCTGAGTGGGTTTATCAGGGTCACGGTCTTCCTTCTCTCATCGGTTTCAGAGATATTTAAAGTATCAAGCATCCGGGGGTTCATGAAGCTGAAGTTGATTGCTTCATTAAAGCCTGATGTCCTTACGAGCTCTTTTGTCTTGTTTATTCCGCTTTTTTGTTCTGTGCGCTTAACCAGGGAATCCGGAGAAAGCGGTCCAACCGGGGCCAAGGGTATTTGCTCCGGTATCTTTTCGTACCCATAATGCCTTCCAATTTCTTCTATGAGGTCTGTTTCATCCTGAATATCTATCCTGTAAGACGGAACCGTCAGCATGATTTCGCTCTCACTTGTGGAATTAATAGAGAAGCCGAGCAGATCGAGGATATTCAGGACATCCTGTTGAGGAACGTCGATTCCTAAAATCCTGGTTATCCTGTTGTATCGAAGCCTTATTTTCTCCTTTTCCGGTTTTACCGGATAGAGATCGATCTTTTTCGATACAACGCCTCCACAGAGTTTTTTTATAAGATATGCAGCCCTGTCCAGGGCAACAGAGAGCCCTTCAATGTCGGTACCTCTTTCGAATCTGTATGAAGACTCTGTTTTTAATCCAAGCAGCCTTGACGTCCGTCTGATGGATGCAGGTTCAAAGTATGCACTTTCAAGAAGAATATTTGTGGTTTTCTCAGACACCTCCGTCTCCAGTCCACCCATAATACCTGCTATGGCAACAGGCCTTTCAGCATCCCGGATCAGCAGTCCTTCCTCAGGTATGGTCCTTTCAGTGTTGTCAAGTGTTTTGAACCGAAGTGTTTTCCCGGCGGGATTAACCCGGATGGTCTTTCCACTGAGTTTGTCGAGATCAAAGGCATGCAGGGGATGGCCCAGTTCCATGAGGACATAATTTGTAATATCCACTATATTATTTACAGGGCGTATGCCTGAGAGTTCAAGCCGTTTCTTTATCCAGTCGGGAGACTCCCCTGTCCTGATACCCTTTATTATCCTTCCTGTATAGCGGTTGCAGAAAGGAGAATCAATAATAACCTGAAAATCTTCTTCGAATTCATCAGTTATATCATAATCAGGAAGTTTCAGTGTCCTTCCTGTTGCTGCTCTCAATTCCCTGGCAATGCCGATGACACTCAGACAATCAGGTCTGTTGGGTGTTATGTTAACCTCAAATACGGCATCTCCATCTGATGTTTCTTCGCCCTCTACTTCAAGCCCTATCATTGTAAGCATATCAGAAATCTCTTTGGTGCTCTCTTTGATTTCAATGAAATCCTTTAACCATTCAACCGGTAAAAGCATGGGGTCTCCTTATTGTCAAATTTCCTCTCTCCTGACAGCATCGGCAACCTTTACTACACGTGCCATCTCTCTAACATCGTGAACCCTTACTATATCGGCGCCCTTCATAACAGATATGGCTACAGCAGCCGCAGTGCCTTGCAGCCGTTCCGAAGGCGGGGCATTGTTGAGAATCCTGCCGATAAATGATTTCCTTGATGTTCCTATAAGGACAGGGCGGCAGAGAAGAGAGAACCTGTCGAGGTTATTTATAATCTGAAGGTTATGTTCAGGGGTCTTGCCGAAGCCTATGCCCGGGTCTATGACAATTCTCTCTCTTGCAATACCACTCTCTGTGGCTATATTAATGCCCTCTTTCAGATAATCCGTAATCTCCGAAAAGAGGTCGGTATATACCGGGTTTTCCTGCATGTTCCGCGCGGTCCCCTTTATGTGCATCAGCACAAGGGCAACATCATATTGTGAAAGGACCGGGGCCATTTCAGGATCAAACCTCAGGCCGCTTATATCGTTAACCATGGAAGCCCCGGCCTCAATAGCCCGCCTTGCCACCTCCGACTTGTATGTATCAATAGATACGGGTATCCTGAGTTTTCCTGATATCGCTTCAATAACAGGTATTGTTCTTTTTAATTCTTCCTCAAGAGATACCGGTTCGGAACCAGGCCTTGTGGATTCACCGCCAATATCTATTATATCAGCCCCTTCATCCTCCATACGGATCGCCCTCTCTATAGCGCTGCTTTCATCCAGGAACAGGCCACCATCCGAGAAGGAGTCAGAAGTGACATTCAGTATCCCCATCACATAAGTCTTTTGGGAAAAATCAAGGGAGAAGTTGCGGAAGGATAGCCTCAAGCCTCTACAGTCCTCTCCCCGCTTACCTCTTTTATCAGGGCGTCTATTTCCCTGGAATCAAGTGTCTCTTTTTCAAGGAGTAGCCTGGCCAGGGCATCGAGAAGCTCCGAATTTTCCGTGAGGAGATTTTTGGTACTGTTGTATGCCTCTTTGACAATACGTCGTATCTCATTATCAATCTCTTCAGCAGTCTTTTCACTGTAATCCTTGTTTTTTGATATCTCTTTACCGAGGAAAATATGCTCTTCTTTTTTCCCGAAGGTGAGGGGGCCAAGTTTTTCGCTCATACCCCATTCGCATACCATCTTTCTGACGAGTTCGGTTGCCCTCTCCAGGTCGTTACCTGCACCGGTAGTCAGATGTTTGAGTGCGACCTCTTCAGCTGCCCGGCCGCCAAGCAGGACCCTGAGTGTCTTCAGGAGATGATCCCTGGAATAGGTATATCTGTCGTCAAGGGGCAATTGCTGTGTTATTCCAAGCGCCCTTCCCCTCGGGATTATGCTGACCTTGTGAATGGGGTCTGTGCCGGGTATAAGTTTTGCGACAAGTGTATGTCCTGCCTCATGGTAAGCAGTATTTTTCTTCTCTTCATCGCTGATAATCATGCTCCTTCGTTCAACACCCATCAGTACCTTGTCCTTGGCCTCGTCAAAGTCTATCATTTCAACCACATCCTTTGCCCTCCTTGCAGCAAGCAGGGCAGCCTCATTTACGAGGTTGGCAAGGTCTGCACCTGTAAAGCCGGGGGTAGACCTTGCAATAACCTCAAGCTCGACATTTTCTGCCAAAGGTATCTTCTTGACATGTACCTTCAGGATCTCAAGTCTACCCTTTACATCCGGTGTGGAGACCACAACCTGACGGTCAAACCTTCCGGGTCGCATAAGGGCGGGGTCCAGGACGTCTGGCCTGTTTGTAGCAGCCACGACTATAATCCCTTCCTTACCCTCAAAGCCGTCCATTTCTACAAGTAGCTGATTGAGTGTCTGCTCTCTCTCATCGTGTCCACCGCCGAGCCCGGCGCCTCTATGACGGCCGACTGCATCTATTTCATCTATAAATATGATACAGGGCGCAGTCTTTTTTGCCTGCTCAAAGAGGTCTCTGACCCTTGAAGCGCCGACACCCACAAACATTTCAACGAATTCCGAGCCTGATATGGAATAGAAGGGGACATCAGCCTCTCCGGCAATGGCCTTTGCAAGAAGGGTTTTGCCGGTGCCGGGAGCCCCAAGAAGTAAAACCCCTTTGGGAATCTTTCCTCCAAGCCTTGTCACTTTCTGAGGGTCCTTCAGATACTCGATAATCTCCTGTACTTCCGTCTTTGCCTCTTCTATTCCGGCAATATCCTGAAATGTGATCTTGCCTGACTTGTCGGAGACGACTTTGGCTTTAGTCTTTCCAAAAGAGAGGGCCTTGTTTCCTCCCATCTGCATCTGCCGCATAAAGAATATCCAGATGAGGGCGAGAAATATTATAGGACCCCAGGAGAAGAAAAAGGTTACGTACCAGGGATTCTGTGCCGGAGGCTTGACAACGATGTTTACGTCCTTGCTCCTCAGTTCCTTGATAAAATCAGGGTACTTTTCTACATAGGTTTTAAACTTTGTCCCATCTTTGAGTGTGCCCGTTACCTCGTTCTCTTTTATGGATACCTCATCAACCTGTCCTGAGTCCACCCTGGATATAAAGTCTGAAAAGTTTAGCTCCTTGTATGTTTTCCTTGGCGTACTGATAAGGTCAAAGAGGAGGATCATAAGCGCACCTATGAGTAACCATATGAAAATACTTCTATAAATATTCAATTTAACCTCCGTTGTTTTAAGACAGGTAAGACCCGTCCATGATCGGTGACCAGGCCCGGGGCCGGAGAGTATAATAGCAGCGGACCTCAAAGCCATAAAGTATTACTATAATTTTAGCATATCTCAAGGTGTTTTTACATCAGTCCACATTAGCAAGAAATAGAGATGGAGCGGTTGTAAGGATTAAATTGAGTGTTTCCTGAGTATCTCTCTATTGTATATGGCTATGACATCACCTCTCCTGAGCATGCCTATAACCTTTTTATTGTTGTCGGGTGCAACTACAGGTATCTCCTCTATGTCCATAAGTGCAAAGTTTTTCATGGCTGCAGTCAGATTATCATCAGGGGTAAGGACCAGGACGTCTTCCGTTGCAAGTTCACCGACTGTGACGATCTCCTTGATATAATCCTCAAACAATACCCTTCGCATATCCTGAAGAGAGATGATCCCTAACATGTCCCCATTTGAATCCACTACAGGATAATAGAAACCTCCGCCACCGTTTATTACAAGTTCTAAAAACTCCTTCAGGTTTACCTTGTCTCTCACAGGTGTAAAATCTCTCCTCATCACATCCCTGACCTTTATTGTGCTTAAAAGGGTTATTTCCCTGCCGGCATGAATGTTGATTCCCCGTTTTGAGAGTTCGTATGTGTCAATTGATTCACTGAATAAGCGGTGGGCAACAAAGGTTCCTATGGTTGTGGCAAACATCGTGGGGATAATAATCTTGTAGTTTCCCGTCATCTCAAATAAAAGGAACATCCCTGTAAGCGGGGCATGAGTAACGGCAGCGAGAAAGGATCCGACACCAACCATGGCATAGGCTCCGGGGGATGATGTGTAGGCAGGAAAGAGGGAGTGGACAACTGTGCCGAAGGCCCCACCTGTCATGGCACCAACGAAAAGAGCAGGGGCAAACATACCGCCTGCACCACCTGAACCCAGGGTAATGGATGTAGCTAATATTTTCAGGAAGATGAGGAGGAACATTATTGAGAAGACTATGTTCCCCTTGAGGGCCTCTTCAATATATTTATAGCCGTCACTCATTATCTGGGGTGCGAATATGCCTATTACCCCGACCAGAAAAGCACCTATAACAGGTTTGAAATAGGGGTTTATATTCATGTTCTCAAACTTGTCCTTTACTTTGTAGAAGAACTTTATATAAAGTACGGCCACAGGTCCTATAAAAAGTCCCATAATGAGGTAGAGCGGGGCCTCGTATAATCCTGCCAGCTCATACTGCGGGACAATAAAAGCCGGGTTTGAGCCATAGTATATTCTGGATATAACCGTAGCTATTCCGGATGAGATTACGATTACCCCAAAAGAGGTGAGTTCGAAATTTCCAAGCAGTACAATCTCCGTGGCAAACATAACTCCGGCTATGGGTGCATTGAATGTGGCGGCTATTCCTCCGGCTGCCCCGGCAGCAATCAGGAGCTTCATGCGGTTGCCGGAGACATTGAAAACCTGCCCGGTAATAGAACCGATAGCTCCGCCTATCTGTGCGATAGGTCCCTCCACGCCTGCCGAGCCACCTGAGCCTATTGTGAGAGCGGGGGCAATGATCTTCAGGATTATGGTCTTGAATTTGATAATGCCGTCCTTGATGTTTACATTTTCAAGGAAGGACGGGAAGCCGTAACCATTAACCATACCGGGAAATTTATACGATAAAGGTATGAGCAGGAGGGCCCCGGTTATGGGCAGTAGCGGAAGCAGTAACCTGTAGGTGCCGCCCTTGTGAATGCCAAGGAGTTCTGAGCCGCCATGGAAAATCATGTGCCTGGTCCACTCCAGTGTAAAGCGGAAGAGCATGTTTGCCCCTCCACTCAGGGCACCGACCAGTATTGCCATGGCAATAAGGGATGAGTGTTCGCCGAGTCGAAAGGATAAAAGTCGCGATGTTAATGACTTGAAGAGTTTTTTCACTGCTTACCGAACTGTTCCTTCAGAAAATCTTTCAACTTTTTCATGGCCCTTGCCCTGTGACTGATCTGATTCTTGATATCGTCACCGAGTTCAGCAAAACTCATGTCGTATTCCTCGGGTACGAATATCGGGTCATAGCCAAATCCGGATTCTCCTCCTGGATGTTCCAGTATACGGCCCCG
>CAZXDE010000068.1:5061-9420 GCA_964639515.1 uncultured Thermodesulfovibrio sp. | reverse complement strand
GGGGATTGTCAATCCTGCCGGAGGCATTCATCCGGGGGATAACCGTAAAGGCAAGGCGGCCTGCACTTACTGTCCTGCCACTTAGCCCCGCTACATCTTTAAGCGCCTTTATGCCCGGCCTTAACCCCTCGTTTATGAGCATAAGCCCGTGCCTTACAATAACCCTGCTTTCATCAATCAGCGGGATGACATCAGCTATTGTCCCAAGGGCTGCAAGGTCAAGGAGGTCTGAAGACGCCTCAGGGCCAAGCAATGCCGAGGCAAGTTTAAAGGCAACGGCAGAACCTGAAAGTGCAGGGGCTTCTTCGCCGCAGAGCCTTGGATTGACCACTGCATCGGCTTCCGGCAGAACCGGGATGTCGGAAGCATCCCTCAAGGGCTCGTGATGGTCTGTAACGACTACCCCCATCCCCTCAGAGGCTGCCGTCCGCACGGCCTCTATGGAGGATATACCGCAATCAACAGTGATGATCAACCCTGCTCCAGCCTTCCGTGCGTATTCAACACCCGGGGCATTGAATCCGTAACCATGGGTCAATCGATCAGGTATGAAATAACAGACCTCTGCCCCCAGCCGTCTGAGGGCACTCACCATGATAGCCGTACCGGTCAGTCCATCCGTATCATAGTCACCATGGATGAGGATTTTCCTGCCACTACTGATTGCACTGCGGATAACGTCGACTGCCTCTTTCATTCCTGAAAGCTCAAATGGATCGGACAGTCTACCCATTGCTGGGTCAAGAAAGGTCTTTATATCTCCGGGGGTATTAATGCCGCGGTTTACCAGTATCTGGGCAAAGGCAGCAGAGATAGAGGCAGCCCTTGAAAGATACTTTATATAATCAGGGTTGGTCCTCTGTACAAACCACCTTTTTTCGGGCATTCAGGCTCCACGAACCATAGGGATTAAGTTTATCTCTTACGGGTTGCGAGGGACCCATCCTTTTTCCACAACAGCACTATCAGGCTTGCAACAAAGATAGAGGAATATGTCCCTACAACTATCCCCAGGATCATGGCAAGGGCAAAATCATGGATCACCTCACCACCGAAGAAGAAGAGGGCACCGGCAGCAAGCAGTGTGGTAAGAGAGGTGATAATCGTCCTGGACAGGACCTCGTTTATACTCTTGTTTATTACCTGCTCCACCGGCTCTTTTGTAATAAACCTCATGTTTTCCCTGATACGGTCGAATACTACCACTGTATCCGTCAGCGAGTATCCGGCAATAGTCAACAGTGCACTGACAAGGATCAGGTTTATCTCCTTGTTCATCAGACTGAAAAGCCCAAGAACCACCAGCACATCGTGGAAGGTCGCCGCAGTGGCACCCACACCGAACCTGAACTGGAACCGCCATGCAATATATCCCAGAATGAATATGGTAGCCAGCACAATGGCCCATATTGCGTCTTTTCTCAGTTTGGCTCCGACCTTCGGCCCGATCTCAGTGGTAGAGTCAACCCTGATCTCATTGTCATTAAAACCCTCTCTCAGGGCCGTTATTATCTGCTCTGAAAACTTTCCAAGCTCTTCCTGGTCTCTCTTGATCTGGATAAGCACCTTGTTTACCGTGGGAAAATCCTGCAGCTCGAAGTCCTTTATACCCCTTGCCTCCAACACCTGTCTCACCTTCTGGAGGTCAACGGGTTTTTCAAACTTGATCTCGACAGCCGTTCCACCGGCAAAGTCAATACCGAGATTAGCAGTACCTGTTGCCAGGTGATATACGGCCACAAACCCAAGAAAAAGGAGGAGGCCTGATACAACAAGGGTAAACTTTCTCAACCCCATGAAGTCAATATTTGTCTTTTTGATTATCTCTATCATATGCTCAGCTTTCTGACCTCCCTTCTTGAGTTTATGAGATCAAACACCGTCTTGGTGCCGACAAGCGCAGTAAAGAGATTGATAAGCACACCGAGGAACAGGGTCACTGCAAAACCCTTTATCGGACCGGTCCCGAACTGGTAAAGAACGGCAGCAGTAATGAGTGTCGTTATATGGGCATCGACAATGGTGATAAAGGCCTTGTCATATCCGGAATCCACGGCGGCCCTTGGAGTTTTGCCTGCCCTCAGCTCTTCCCTCATCCTCTCAAACATAAGCACATTTGAGTCCACCGCCATTCCAATGGCAAGTACTATGCCTGCCATACCCGGAAGTGTGAGTGTGGCATTCAGGGCAGCCATGGCACCGAGGAGGAGTATAACGTTAAGTAGCATTGCAAGGTCTGCTATAAGACCTGCAATTTTATAATAAAAGCCCATAAAGACAACGACCAGGAGCACGGCGATCAGGCCGGCCTTCTTACCTGCATTAATAGAGTCCCTTCCAAGGGATGGCCCTACGGTAACATTCTGAATGAGCTTTACAGGAGCAGGCAGGGCTCCGGCCTTCAGGACAATGGCAAGGTCCTTTGCCTCATCCAGAGAGAAGGACCCTGTTATCTGGGCACTGCCGCCGGATATCCTGTCCTGTATAACTGGCGCTGAGTAGACATTGCCGTCAAGTATGATGGCAAGGCGCTTCTTGACGTATTTCCCTGTAACTTCTTCAAATATCTTCGCGCCCGTACTATTGAATGTGATGGATACATAGGGCTCGTTGAACCTCCGGTCTATCGCGACCCTTGCCTCCGTAAGGAGGTCACCCGAAAGGAGCACCTCTTTCTTCAGCAGAAAGGGTTTCTTGTAAACCTCTCCTGTCTCCTTATTCTCAATACGCTGAAACAGGATTACATCATCGGCAGGAATCTTGTCTTTGAACTTCTCGAGTATCTCATTTTCATCCCCAAGCTTCACCCGGGACGGAAGTTCGGCGGCAACCGGGGATTCATCATCAACGAGCATGAACTCAAGCTGGGCGGTTTTGCCTATCAATTCAACCGCTCTCTTTGGATTCTTGTATCCGGGCAACTGGACGACTATCTCATTTTCATCCTGACGGCGAATGACCGGCTCCGACACACCAAACTGGTCAACCCTGTTGCGTATGGTCTCCAAAGCCTGGTCAGTGGCATTATTGCGAATTTTCTTTGCCTCCTCAGCCGATATCTGAAAGATGAGTTCCTTGTCGGAAGGGACAATCTCAAGTTTGGAGTATGCCTCCTCAACTGCCTTTTTGATCTCGAAAGTGTTTGGAGAGACCTTTATCTGCACCCCTTTCACCTTGACCTCTGCCCCAAATTTGCCTTTCTTCAGGATACTCTTTAGTCTCTGGGCTATTCTGTCCGTTGTTATTTCTACTGCCCTGTCACCCTCAACCTCAAAGAGCAGATAAATACCGCCCTGCAAATCCAGACCAAGGGCTATTCCACGGTTGGGCATAGTTCCCTGCCACCACTGCGGCATGTACTTGAAAACAGGGGTATTTGGAAGAAAGAATACAATGGCTAAAATGACGGTGCTCATAATAAGGGCCACTTTCCACCTGATATTCTTCATCTGTCCTCCTCACGCCATTCTTGTATTATTTATAAAGAGCTTGAACTCCGTACCGAGTACCTTTGCCGCCCTGCGGCAGGCCGTCATTCTTGAAAGAAAAATCTCAAAATATTCAATAACCTGAGACATCCTCGTATCAATTACAAGGGAAAGGGTTATCAGCTTCTGCTCAGGTTCCACCAGAAGGTCTGACTCTGTTGCTGCATAATTAACCCTGTCATGTATATCCTCTGTTACCATGGAGGGGTTTCTCACCCTGCTTCGGTGGACATCGGATTTGTCTGCAATCAGGAGTGCTGCAGCCACCTCATCAGGGATCGACCCTTCATCCTCTTCATGAATTACTATGGCCGTCATGATCCTTGTAATATCTATAAGCTCAAAGCCAACCTCTTCAAGTACCTCTTTGGCAAGAAGTGCCCCCATTTTGTGGTGCATTTTCCTGCCAAGCAGGTTTCCAATGTCGTGCAGAAAACCCGCTGCCGCTGCAAGCTTTGTGCTTTTTTCAGGATAAGACAGTTTTTTTAAAATCCTGCAAGCAGTCGTTGAGACGATTCCACAGTGCCTGAGTCCATGTTCCGTATAACCGATACTCTCAAGGTATCTGTCTGCTGCTTCTATATAGAGACGGGCCCTGGGGTTATACAGGAGCCTTTCTATAATATCAGGTTCAGTCTTCTTCCGATGTAGATCTGACGGCTGCAATATATGCCTTTCCAAGCTTGACTTTCACGTTCTCGGCAATCTTGACCGTAGTTGTCTTGTCCCCGACAGCCTCTACAACCCCATAAATACCTCCGGTCGTTATCACCTTGTCACCCTTCTTCAGGGCAGCCAGCATTTCCCTGTGTTGTTTGGCCTTTTTCTGCTGGGGTCTTATCAGGAGAAAATAGAAAATGGCAAATATAAT
>CAZXDE010000068.1:0-4961 GCA_964639515.1 uncultured Thermodesulfovibrio sp. | reverse complement strand
GCCTTCCCAATGAAGGCCAACCTTGCCCGCAGGGAACCGGAGACACTGAAGTTCTGGCAGGAGAGGGATATCTACAAAAAGCTCCAGGACAAGAACCGTCCAGGCAAATCCTTCATACTTCATGACGGCCCACCGTATGCAAACGGTCACATACACATGGGACATGCCCTCAACAAGGTACTCAAGGATATAATCGTAAAATACAAGAGTATGCTCGGCTGTTATTCACCGTTCATTCCCGGCTGGGACTGCCACGGACTGCCGATAGAGTTGCAGGTGGACAAAAACCTCGGCAAGAAGAAGCATACGACTCCGGTTATCGAGAAACGGAAACTCTGCAGGGAATATGCCGGGCGGTTTGTTAATATCCAGAGGGACGAGTTCAGGAGGCTCGGCATATTCGGAGACTGGGATATGCCTTACCTTACCATGTCTTATGATTACGAGGCATCCATAGTCCGGGAGTTCGGCAGGTTTGTAAAGGCCGGTTATGTATATAAGGGTAAAAAGCCGGTCCACTGGTGTCCATCCTGTATAACTGCACTGGCTGAGGCTGAGGTTGAGTATGCGGAAAAGGTATCAACTTCCGTTTATGTCAGGTTCAGGGTTTTGGACGGCGATGCAAAAGGGATTGTTCCGGAAGGAAACCTTTACCTTGTTATCTGGACCACTACCCCATGGACCCTGCCGGCAAACCTCGCACTTGCAGTCCATGCTGATGTAGAGTATTCGGTTGTAGAGTCGGAAGGTGATTATTACATTGTGGCATCAGACCTTGTTGAAAAGATAGCGGATGAATTGAAGATAAAAGGCAGCATTGTCAAGACAGTCAGGGGCAAGGACCTTGAAGGCATCAAGGCAAGGCACCCGTTTATTGAAAGGGATTCCGTTGTCATAACAGGTGATTTTGTGACTACCGGCGAGGGAACAGGCGTGGTACATATAGCACCGGGACACGGAGAAGACGACTATCTTGCCGGACTGAAATACGGCCTTGAGATACTGACCCCTGTTAATGACTATGGGAAGTTCACCACTGCTGAGGCCGGACTTGAGGGGATGTTTGTCTTTAAGGCAAACGATTACATCATCGATCTGCTCAGGGAGCGGGGAGCCCTTTTAGGCTCTGAAGACATCACTCACTCCTACCCGCACTGCTGGAGATGCAAGAAACCCGTAATCTTCAGGGCAACCCCTCAGTGGTTTATAGCAGTTGAGCATAAAGGGCTCAGAAGTGCATGTCTGAAAGAGATAGACCGCGTAGAGTGGATACCGAAGTGGGGAAAGGGCAGGATACAGGGAATGGTCGAGCGGAGGCCTGACTGGTGCATTTCCCGTCAGAGGGCCTGGGGAGTCCCGATTACGCTGATATCATGCAGAGAATGCGGGGAATTTATAAAGGACGAAAACATCCTGAAGGCCGTGGTTGAGCTCTTTGCGCAGAGGGGTGCAGATGCATGGTTTGAGATAGAGGTAAGGGACCTCATTGGAGAGGAATACACCTGTCCCTCCTGCGGCAGCAGGGACCTTGAGAAGGAGACGGACATCCTGGATGTCTGGTTTGACTCAGGGGTCAGCCATGCTGCAGTTGTTGAGGCTGATGAACGACTAAAGTGGCCTGCGGATATGTATCTTGAGGGGAGTGACCAGCACAGGGGATGGTTTCAGAGCTCCCTCATCTCGTCAGTGGCGACACGCGAGCGTGCCCCCTATGACATTGTCCTCACACACGGTTTTGTTGTGGACGGTCGCGGTAAAAAAATGTCCAAGTCCATTGGAAACGTAATCTCCCCTGAAGATATTATAAAGAAAAGCGGGGCCGAGATATTGAGGCTATGGGTCTCTGCAGAGGATTATAAAGATGATATCCGTCTCTCAGATGAGATTATCACGCGCCTTACAGACGCCTACAGGAAGATAAGAAACACCTGCAGGTTTATGCTCGGAAACCTCTATGATTTTGACAACAGGGATTATTCCCAAAACCTCCCTGAGATAGACAGGTGGGCCGTTACCAGGCTGCAGGGCCTTATCAAGCGGGTGACGGATGCTTACGAGAGGTTCGATTTCCACGAGGTGTTTCATACCATATATAACTTCTGTGTAGTGGATATGAGTTCATTCTATCTCGATATCCTGAAAGACAGACTCTATACCTTTGCCCCTGACTCCTCTGAGCGCAGGGCAGCACAGTGGTCCATGTACCGGATACTCAACACAATGACCCGGCTCATGTCCCCGATGGTCTCCTTTACTGCCGAGGAGGTCTGGCAGTTTATGCCAGGAGAGAAGACCGAGAGTGTCTTTCTCAGCGATTTTCCCCTGGTTGACGAGGGACTCATTGACCAGGGCCTTGAAGAGAGATGGGCAGGGCTTATAGAGATAAGGAGTGTTGTGAACAAGGCCATTGAGATTAAAAGGGCTGAAAAGACGATAGGAAATTCCCTTGAGGCAAAGGTAACCATTTTTGCAGACGAGAAGCGGTCATCACTGCTTCAGTCCTACAAGGATTTACTGCCCTCACTCTTTATCGTCTCTCAAACCCGGACAGGCAACTACAAGGATGCGCCGGAGGATGCCTACAGGGACGAAGAAGTCGATGGTCTGGCAGTGGTAGTTGAACATGCCGGGGGGAAGAAGTGCCTCCGCTGCTGGAACTGGTCAACCACGGTTGGAGAGTTTGCAGATGCAGAGGAGGTCTGTCAAAGGTGTTATCACGTATTAAAAAGCCTGCGATAACCTATTTTATAGTATCACTGATCGTCCTGATCCTTGACCAGGCAACAAAACTTATCATAGTCAGGTTTATTAATCCCTACGAGACTATTCAGATACTGCCGTTTTTCCGGATAGTAAGCGTCAGAAATCCGGGGGCTGCCTTCGGCATGTTTCAGGGACTTGGCCCGCTCTTCTTTATAATTATCTCCTTTATTGCAATAGGGATAATCTCCTTCATGATCATAAAGGGAAAGGACGACGGGCTCTCACTGTCATTTATCCTCGGAGGGGCTCTGGGTAACCTCGTAGACAGGATAAGGCTCGGTCATGTAATCGATTTTCTCGACCTCTATGTGGGCAAACACCACTGGCCGGCCTTTAACGTGGCTGACTCCGCCCTTACCCTCGGCATAGCCCTCCTCTTTTACAGGGCTATAATAAACAGAGGTTCTTCCGATTTCTCTTCCGGATAAGACAACCACCCCGAAAGCTTTCGGGGAGACACTGAGGCTACAAGGTGATTATATCCTCAAGCCTTCTTTTGGGCACATGGTGAACGCCCTTTTCGTCACGCCAGTACTTTATGCTCTCTCCTGCTGCAATCTCTTCAATAACAACCTCTTCCTTTGGCTTTCCGATTGCAAGAACAATAAGCACCTCGTATCTTTCCGGGATGTTCAGTAACTCACTGAGTCTTTTTCTGTTTACAGAGCCTATGATACACCCACCAAGCCCCTTTTCCCTGGCACCAAGCAGAATGCTCTGGGCTGCTATTCCATGGTCGCACCAGAAGTTTATGCATATCTCTGCATCACCTAAAACAACGATATAAGCAGAAGGCCGCTCGCCTTCCCGGGGGCCGGGCCAGTCCCGCAGGTAACCGGCCCACGTAAGGCATGAAAAGATTTTGTCATTTTTCTCCGGATCCTTTGAGAGGATATATTTTAGTGGCTGGAGATTCCCTGCCGATGCTGAAAGTCTTGCAAGATTGACGAACCCCTTCAAGGTCTCTTCAGCAACAGCCTCATCCTGGTAAAAGCGCCTGCAACTGCGGTTCTTCCTGATTAATTCCTCGATCATATTTCCCTCCATTCTCCCTCATTAAACAGTCTACCGGACATTCATCGTTATGTCAAGCTAATCTTACGGCTGCAATCATTTCTGTTTAACCTTGTGCGTATTTCAGGCTGAATTATAACCTGTTTTGAGCAATTCCTGCGAGAAGGCTAAGGGGATGGACTGACTCCGGCCTTGTCATAGCCCCTTTTCCTCTGCTAAACTCCAACTATAGTTTAAGAATACCTTTATCCGGAAAACTTCTTAAGGAATACCGTGGCGTACAGTCACCACCAAAAATATCGAAAACAAGGGGGAGATATGAGGGACATCAAGAGGATAGGAATTATAACATGCGGGGGAGATTGCGGCGGGCTTAATGCCGTTGTCAAATCAGTAACCCAGACAGCTCATAGCATGGGGGTCGAGACCCTTGTAATACCAAATGGCTATGTCGGTCTGTACAACCTGATTGATATGGAGGCCCCGGTTGTTCTTACACCTGCAAGGGTTGACAGCATTGATGCAAATCTCGCAGGGTCTGAGGCCGGGCACTCAAGGGTAAAGATATCGAAGATAAAAGACCCGGACAAGTACAGAAAGATCAAGGATGGGCTGGACAAGTTCAACATAGACGGCCTTGTCATCAGCGGCGGTGACGATACCGGCTCCGTCATGGTTGACCTTGCGGAGCGCGGCATATCATGTGTGCATGTCCCGAAGACCATGGACCTCGACCTGCAGCCCTACAGCGTGGGAGGAGACTCTTCATTGAACCGGATCGCCCGGTTTACAGAGGAACTGAAGACCACGGGACTGAGCCACAACCGCATAATGATAGTGGAGGTTTTTGGAAGATACGTGGGGCATACCGCTTTCAGGGGAGGGGTTGGTGCAGAAGCAGACTGCATCCTCATACCTGAAATCCCTGTTGACTTCGATGAGGTCTACAGACACATGAAGATGAGGTACATGCAGAGGGTTGAACGCAGTGATGTAAAGGCAGGAACCTATACCATCGTTGTATCAGAGGGTATTGCAGATGCAAAGGGTGAGCACATCTATGATGAAGCGGCAGGAGTTGATGCATTCGGGCATAAAAAACTCTCGGGTGCAGGAAGGTATGTCAGGAAACAGCTTGAGCAGAGGATGAATACCGATCCCGAGATTAAGGATTTTATGAAGAA